>DITY01000235.1:16831-21534 GCA_002422955.1 Planctomycetaceae bacterium UBA6172 | reverse complement strand
GGAACTTGTCGGAACCGAACCCTGGCCTCGAACTGCCAGGGATATTCGCTGTCGTTCGCCTGCTCGTTGACCTGTTGACTGGTGATCGCGAATCCTGCCGCGCGCAACCGATCCTCGACCCCCGCCACGTCTTGCGGCGATCGGACCTGGACCGACAAATCGAATTGCCCCCCGGTGCTATCGGCGGTCGCCCGGAGCGATCGCAAATGGGCCATCTGGCTTTCGGGAAAGCGGTCGGAAAGCAATTTCAATTGGCTCAACCAATCGGTCTGATCCTCCAGCCAGCGGCGCACGACCCGCGTCTCATCCGCCCGCTCTTGAAACTTGGCGGCCACCTGCTCCGTTCGCTGCAACTCGCCGCGGACCTCGGCCAGTTCGTCACTCAACTTCGCGACGTCGGTTCGCAGCGTCCAGCCGCCAACCCCGATCGACAGCGCCGCGACCGCTCCGATCGCCGCCCAGCGCCGCGCCGGATTCGGCGGGACGGGGGGCCGTTTCGCGGCGAGCAAATTGATCGGCAATCGCTCCAACAAATGATCCGACGCCGCCCCCAGCAAAACCGACTCGACAGGTTGCGCACCTTCGCCGGACGCCGGGCTGCCGCCGATCACCCGCGCGTTCAAGAAATCGGCCAACAACTCGACGTCGGCCGCACCGATGCCCGCCAGTTCCGCGGCACAAGTCACCAGCAACACTTCGAACGATTCGATCGGGACGCCCCAATCGGTCATCGAGGCGGTCCTGCGGATCTCCGAGAGCGTCTGTTCGGCGAGCGAATCCGAGTCGCTGGCGCTGATCCGAATCGCCCGCAGCGCTAAGATCTCATCGCCACGCAGAAAGCCGAACTCGATCTCGCTGTGATAGAGCACGACGACCACGGCCAAGCCATCACGTTCGACTTCCCGCCGAATGATCAGCCCCAACGGGCCGAGTTGTCGAGGCGTGATCACCTCGAGCTGAAACCCCGCCGCCATCGCTCGGGTCATCCAAGCGTCGCGGGTCTCGCCGAACATCCAATACGCGATGACCCGCTCGGCCGTGTCGGTTGCCAATGGCAAGCCCAGCGGATCCGCCGTGGGACCCGCATCCTTGGCGGACCCTTCGCGCATGGCATAAGCGGTCGGCAGCATGTAATCGACGACCAACTCGCGGTCACTCTCGCCGACCTTGTCTTCCAATTCCAAGTTCACGACCGCTGGCAATTCCGCGTTCCCGACCCCCGCGACGGGAAACGTGGTCATCTCCAATTGGGCCCGCGCCAACAGCAACACCAGCCGCTTGGCATCGATCGCTTCGGCGCGCAAATGCTCGCCCAGCGTCAACAGCGGGTCCTGCTCTTCGCGGCGGGCCAGCTTCCCACGCCGCGACGCGCGAACCGCTTCGCCCCGTTTCTCGGCGACCAAAAAATAGATCGCGGACTGGTCCCAGGTGACCGCCACAACGGGACCACGGCCAAACCGTAAGACCGGCTTGCGGGCGGGCAAGTATCGTTCCAGCGCGGCGGGGATTCGCATCGCGAGTTTCTCTCTCCAAAGGCCTGCTAACACCCGACCGCCTGACGCCCAAAGGGTCCGGTTCGTGCATCGGCCAGCCGACTGGGGATCCGACCGGCGACTCGGCAACGAGCCGCGACCGTCGATCCGAAGGAGGGTGTGGGAGGGGAAGGGGATTAAGGAACGGCCGAAGGGGCGTCGCCGCGGAGTTGGCGGATGTCAAAACCATGCCCCCAGCCGTGCCAATGCTGAAAGCGCCCGATCCGAGCGGCCCCGTAACGAGCGTCGATGACAACTGTAGTTCGAAACAGCGGACTTAGCGAATCCCGATAGCCAATTGCTTGTCCGCCGAAGCAATCGCCCCCGACCGTGATCCACGGATACCACGCTCGCAACGTGCCGAGGCTGATCACCTGACGCGTCACCAACCAGGCGATCGTCGGCGATGTCGCCGTGTCGGCTGCGGCGGCCTGGCGAGATTCGACCACCCGCGCGGCCAGCGATGTGGTCATGCCCGGAATCCCCATCAATACCTCGGCCGGCGCTCGCAGGATGTCGATCTGGCCGTTCAGGACCGCTGCCGACTCGGTGGTTACGTCATCAACCAGGCTGGTCAAGTCGAGTTGTCCCGTTTCCGCGGGCTCCCGAAACGGACTCAGCACCCAACGGACCGCCGAACCACTGCCGGGCAAACGGACTGCGACGCCGATCAGATCGAGCGGAGTGGCGAGGCGGTTGATCGCCGCCCGGCCGAAATCGATCACCGGCTTGTCGGCCGCCACGTCACCGCTCGTGGGTGCCGAGGACGGCGAAGAAACGGAACCGTACTGCCGCGCCAAAATCACGAAATCGGCGTGCTCCTCGGACCACAGGGCGGACAACTCGCGATGCAGCCCTCGTAAATTCGCGGCATTCAGGTCGATCCGCGGTCGTCCATCACGGTTGACGTTTCGGCGTCCGCTGTGAAAGGTCAGGTAGTTTCGCCAAGCGTGACTGGCCGCGACGCTCGCGACCGAAGGGTTTTCGGCGCCGGCGACTGAGGGTGCCGCGGCCGCGGTCACCATCCGCTCCAATCGTTCGATCCGTTCGTTGTGATCCCAGTCACCTCCCGTCCATAACCGGGCCACTCGGGCTGTCGGATCGCCCGGATCCGCTGCCGTGCGTTCACTCAACTCGGCCTGCAAGTCGCGGCGGGTCGGGGCGGGAAGCAACTTTTGTTCGGCCAAGAACGCATCGACATCCGCCACCGTCGCCCCCGGCAGACCGAGCAGCGTTCGGCGAGCGTGACCCGGAAACAATCGCTCCTGTCTCCGCAACATGGGAACGTTCAACTTCGCCGATTCATGAGCCAAGCCGAATCGCCATGGCGGATCGGACCGGGAGGGCTCCTCGGCGGACAAGCGAGGCGCCACGACCGCGAACGACCAAGATTCGTCCGCTTCCGCACCGCCAAACGCGCCGTTCCCAGAAGCCAGCTGACCGCGAAAGCTGCGCTCGTCTTGCAACCGCTGCTGACGGATTGGCTCGGGTAAATCGGCCAGCGCCAACATCGCCTCGATCCCGCTGAGCGCCGCCAAGCGAGCCTGCGCACGCTCGGTATGCTGACGGCTGAGCCGGTAGGCCGTGATCATCTGGTGGTTATAACCGTAGGCCGCCAGCGACAACATCATCACGATCACCATCACGATCACCAAGGCGACGCCGCGACGGGATTGGCCAGCGGCCGGCGATCGCGACGGCCGACCAGGTCGGTCGCTGCCCCGCGTCCGATCCCGCAACCGCGCGGCGAGTTTCCATTCTGGGCAACCCAAGCGACTCATGGCGCGACCTCCGCCGACCTGCTGATGGGAAGCACCGCGTCACCGGCAGCCACCCGAACGACGATCCGGACATCGCGCTGGAGAGCCTCCTCGCTAGCGGCAACATCCGCGCCNNTCCGCGCCGACCTCGAAACTGCTCGACCCATCCGGCTCCCCATCCCCCGCCGAAATTTCCTGCCGATCAGCGGCAAACGTTTCGCCAGGACGCGGCAGGTCGAATGACAATTCGATCGCTCGCGGCAAGCCGCCCATCGAGGCTTCATCCCAGCTTGTTAACCAACGCTGGCCATCCGAAAAGCGAAAGCGGGCATCGATCAAATGGCGCACGGTGGTCGTCGTGGTCGCCGCATTGGCGATCCCGTCTTCATCCGGCATGTCATCCGTCAAGCGATAGAGATCCGCCGCGGTCAACTCGTCCCGCGGCGAGGAATCGTCGCGCGCGTCGCGCCGCGGGCTGGCGATCATCGAAAGTTCGCGGCGCAAATGAAAGACGGGCGATCCCGACTCGGTTTCGGCGATCGGTGTTAACGAATATCGCAGCTTGCCTCGGTTCAGCGGCCCATGCAGCCGTTCCGTTCCGCGCCCCGCATCCGCCAACGGAAGGGGAGAGGAACCGCCGGGGACGACCGGTGAGTTGGGGTCGACCGCCGTGATCTGTTCCAGCCACGGCAACGGGTCGATCGACGGCAACATCTCGATCGTGATTTCCGAACCGCTGCCGCGAAACCCCCTCGACAGCGACGAGGCAACGGACTGGTCGTTCTCGTCGGCAGGTCCCGCCATGGCGGCCCAGTGATCGGCATCGCCCTCGAGCAGTTCTCGCGCGGCCCGAACCACTTGCATCCGATATGACTGATCCCAGCCGCGCTGTTCCGCTTGGCGATAAGAACCGAGCATCGACCAGGCGAGCGACATCAGCGCGCCCAGCAACGCTAAGGCGATCAGCAGTTCCAACAGGCTGTAGCCGCGTCGTTTCAAGGCACCGCCTCCTGCTGGGAGGACGAACGACTCAGCCCCGGCCCCGTCTCGATCCGGCGCACCCAGCGGACCAACGTGCAGGCCGGCTCACGATCGACTGCCGACGCGTTACCTGCCCCATCCCCCGCGGGGCTCACCTCCACCACCACTCGCACCAACTGGGACGTCGAAGCGGGTCGGTCACCGGTCACGAACACGGAAGCTCCGGAACCCGACCCAGCCGATCCGTCGGCCGCCCCCAGTCCGATCGCGGGCAGACCGCCCCCCACGCCGGATGAAAGTCCGCTGCCGGTCGCGGCCGAATCTCCCGGTTCGATCGTCTCTTGACGAATCCGATAGGACCACCGCGGTTGCTGTTCAAAGGTCCCTTCGGCGTCGACTTCACCGGGCATTGCCAAATACTCGTCGAGAA
>DITY01000235.1:0-16767 GCA_002422955.1 Planctomycetaceae bacterium UBA6172 | reverse complement strand
GAGCCTGAACCGCGACCGAGCGGCGGGTTGACGGCAGCGGTTGGCGAACGGCGGAACGACATCAACTCCCCCCCGCAACCACAACGTCGACATCCGGCGAGACTGCGGGCAGGCGAACCAATCGCGTCATCCCGGTGATCGCGTCCAGTTCCAACGCGACCCGCATGCCGCTAGCCGACTCGCGAAACACCACGACCCGATCGCGACTCTGCCCCGAAGGGAGGAAGGCGAGGTAATCCCGCCGCCCCGACTCGATCGGCGTCGACTCGGGGTCGGCTCCCGGGACCAGCGGATCGACCCGGCCACGATCGATCGCGGAATCGCTGCGCAGCCGCGGGCTACCGCGATCGTCGGCAAGGAGCGACTGACCCGAGCCCGACACCCCAGCGTCGGACGCCCCCGCCGCGCCATCCCCTGACCAAGCCGAATCCGGCGTTTCCGCCGCGTCATGAATCGCTTCAAAAATCATTCCGGCCGGGAGGCTCAGCCGGCGGACCCGAAGGTTTGCAGTCGCTGCGGAAGATTGGCCCGGCGTTGAACCCGCTGCCATCCCACCGCTGATTGTCGCCGAGTCGTCATCAGCGAGCGGGTCGTCTGTCAGGCTGTCGTCGAGCAGATTGAGGCCGGCGTCCTCGGCCAGCACCGCGGCCCATTCGCCCCACAGGTAGGCCCCCGTCCCGCGTTCCAGGCGCAGCACCAACGGACGTCCCGAGAGCACCGCGGTCTGTCGGCAATCCACCAGATGGTCTCGGAAATCGGCCGCGGCTCGCTGCACTTCGGACTCAGCCAAGGGACGAGTCAGACGCGGAAAGGCGATGCCGGCGATGCCGACCATCACCGACAGGACGATCAACAATTCCAGCAGCGACCAACCCCGGCGCGCGGGGTTGGGATGCCGCATCATGAGCTGGTTTGCGACGACGTTTCTCCCATTTCTTCGTCGGTCGCGAAGTTCGAGATGTCATCGTCGGTGCCGGCTTGGCCATCCGGCCCGAGCGAAAAAATGCGTGGGAAATCGGTGCTCGCAGCCCCCGAACCGCTGCCCGAATCGCCTTCCGTGGAACCGTATTCGTATTGATATTCACCCCCCCAAGGGTCCAACGGCAAGCGATTGCCATCGATGTAGGGGCCACCCCAGCGCCGCGCCAACCGTTCGTCCTCCGGTGGCTGAATCAGCCCCAACAGTCCCTCTTCGGTCTGCGGAAAGGTCTTCATGTCGACCACATACATCTTGAGGGCCGAACTGAGGTTGCCGATCTGGGCTTCGGCCGTGCGCGCGTCGGCCTTCTGTTGAGACCCCAGAAACCTCGGCCCGACAATCGCCATCAAGCCGACCAGGATGATCAACACGATCATCAGCTCGAGCAAGGTAAAGCCGCTACGTGAACCACGACGCTTCATCATAATTTCTCCTTATCCGACGGTTGAATTGAGATCGAACACGGGTAGCAAAACACCCACAATGACAAACATGACCATGCCGCCGATCAAGACCAGCATCAGGGGCTCGATCATCCGCACCATCACCTCCAGGCGACGTTCGATCTGCTGATCGATCCGGTCGGCGATTTTTACCAGCACATCATCCAAGGTGTTGGATTCCTCGGCGATGCGGATCATCGCCATGATCTGCGGCGGGATCAATCCGCTGGCAGCTAACGGCTTGGCCAACGTATCCCCCGTGGTCACGTTCGCGGCGGAGCGAACCATCACCTCCTGGAGGACGCGATTGCCGGTCGATTCGCTGCTGATCCGCAGCGATTTGAGCAGCGGCACGCCGTTACGCAGCAGGGTCCCTAACACCCGACAGGCCCGCGAGACCGCGGCATCATGAAAGATTTTGCCGATGATCGGGATTTTCAATCGCCAGGTGTCCCAGCGCAGCCTGCCCGCATCGGTCCGCAGGGCGCGGCGGAGCAGGATCACGACGCCGATCACCAACAGCGGCAACAGCCAACCGAAACTCATCAGCAGGTCACTGATCCCGAGCAACAGCACCGTAACCAGCGGCAAGCCTTGACCGGACTGCTCCAAGCGATCGAAGAACGGCTGGAACTTGGGGACCATGAAGACGATCATCAGCGCCGTGATCAGCGTCCCGACGATCCCGAGGATCAAAGGGTACGTCAGCGCCCCGACGATCTTGGAACGCATCTCGTCCTGTTTGCGTAAAAAGATCGCGGTCCGCTGCAACGCTTCCTCCAGAAAAGCCCCCTCTTGGCCGGCGCGGACCATCGATAGCGTCAGCTCTGTAAAAATCCCTGGTTCCGCCGCCATCGCCTGATCCAGGTTGGCCCCTTCGGCGACCGCGTCGTGGATCCGACCCGCCGCCGCCTTGAGCCGCGGATGGACCGAGACCTCGCCCAGAATGGACAGTGCCTCGAGCATTGGGACGCCGTTGGTGAGCAGATCGGCGAGCTGGACACAGAAGTCGGCGATCTGCTCCTTTTTGACCGGCGCGAGCGTCGCCAGGTCGAACCGCCCGCCGGGAGCCTGCGTGGCCGTCACCGACACCGGCCGCAGCTCGCGTTGGCGAAGCCGCTGAACCGCGTCCTTTCGCGAACCCGCCTCGATCACGCCATGCGTGCGTTGGCCGGCTGTCGTTAGGGCGTCGTAGGCGAAATCAGGCATGTTTCATGTCCCGAACGGCTCAATCGGCCTTGCTGACTCGCAACACTTCTTCGACCGTGGTCGTCCCGGCCAAGACCTTGTCCCAGCCATCACTGCGAAGCGTTTGCATTCCTGCCCGCATGGCCGCGTCTTTGATCAGGTTGGAAGGGGCACGCTGGGTCGCCAGATCGCGGATTTCCTGATTGGCCACCAGCAACTCGTAAATCCCCATCCGGCCGCGATAGCCGGTCCCGCGGCACTGCTCGCAGCCTCCCGCTTTCCACAACGTCCCCGTGAGACGCTCGTGAGGAAAATCATCGGGCAAATCGCCGGACTTCGGCACGTAGGTTTGACGGCAGTTCGCACACAGCCGCCGCACCAGCCGCTGCGCCAATACCCCTTCGACCGTGCTGGCCACCAAGAACGGCTCGACACCCATGTCGCACAGCCGCATGTAAGAACCGGCGGCGTCGTTGGTGTGCAGCGTGCTGAACACCATGTGCCCCGTCAGCGAAGCCTGGGTAGCGTTCTGAGCCGTTTCCAAGTCGCGAATTTCCCCGATCAACACCACGTCGGGGTCATGACGCAGGATCGCCCGTAAACTCGCGGCGAAAGTCAAACCGACCTTGTGCTGAACCTGGATCTGGTTGATCCCCTCGAGTTGGTACTCGATCGGGTCCTCGATCGTGATGATCTTCGAGTCTTCCGATTTGATCTCACTCAGCGCGCTGTAGAGCGTGGTCGTCTTGCCCGAACCGGTCGGGCCGGTCACCAACAAGATTCCGTGCGGCAGCCGGATCAACTGTTGGAACTTTTCATAAGTCCGTTCGGACATGCCGATGCCCCGCAGCGAAAAGCTGAGGTTGCTCTTGTCGAGCACCCGCATGACCGCGCTCTCGCCATGCAACATCGGGATAATCGACAGCCGGATATCGACTTCGCGTCCCGAAACGCGGAGCTTGATCCGCCCGTCCTGCGGGACGCGCTTCTCGGCGATGTTGCACTTGCCCATGATCTTCAAGCGACTGACGATCGCCGCTTGAAATTGGTTCATCTCCGGCGGCGTGCTCTGCCGCTGCAAAACGCCGTCGATGCGGTACCGAATCTTCAGCGTCCCTTCCTGAGCCTCGATGTGAATGTCGCTGGCGCGGGCCTCGATCGCTTCACTCAGGATCTCGTTGACCAGTCGTACGACTGAAGCCTGCGAAGCGGCCTCGGCATCCTCCGATCCGTCCAAATCGAGATCTTCGAGCATCTCGACATCGCCGTACTGCTGTCGCTGCAGCGCGATCAAACCGTCCACCGTTTCGGCACCCACCCCCAAGTGCCGCTTGATCAGTTGGCGGACCTGCTCGGGCGACGCGACCACGGGGCGGACTTCGAGCGAAACCGCCGACGCGATCGAATCGAACGCCTCGAACGCGAACGGGTCGCTGACCGCCAACCGGATCCAACTATCGGCCCGCTCGAGCGGGAAAATTTCATAGCGATGAATCAGCTTCAGCGGAAAACCATCCAAAGCCGACCGATCGATCTCCGACTCCTCCGACCCAAGCCATTCCAACCCGAGCGTCCGGGCGACCCGTTCGAGCAGCGATTGACCACTCTCAAAATCCCACTGCAACGCCAGGCTGGCGATCGAAACGGGATTGCGAATCGCCTCGGCGATCTGGCGTAGTTGTTCGGTTTCCAACGATGGGCCCAAACTGTTGGCGTTGGTGATCATCTGCAAGTCCTTACGAATGGCTCCGATTCCGCAATGTCCTATCGCGGTGATGCTCCACGCTTTGACCAGTCGCTGCCGAACTCGGTTCTCAGCAGGGGTCAATGAGGAAGCTTCAAACTCGCTCGCGATCAAGCCTGCCCGAGCGGGCAAACCTCGATGCCAACGACTAACCGATATGCATGGTGTTGGATGGGTGCTGGGATACAGACAGAAGCCACCGCGTCGGCAACTCGCGTTGCGGTACAAAACTGATGGCACAAGCCGGCTCACCAGTTCGCGACGGGGTTCTCCTCTGTTCGGCCAACCGTGGCCGTCAGCTCGCTGAAAGGTAGGTGGGTTGAGGGGTGGGGTAGATCCGCCGGAAGCCTGCCGAAACCGGATCTGTTCGACTTTTCCGACCGCGCTAGACTAGTAGAACCCTGCGGGTCAGTCAAACCCAAACACCGCTCAACCTCCTCGAACGACGGGAATACGAACACACCAAAAGAGGGGGTCTCGTCGGAAAAAACCACCCCTCACGGCCGGATCGACTCCGCATCACTCGTCGGTAACGCAGCCCTCGCTGGCACTCTTGACGCAGCGGATGTATTTGAACAACGTCCCCCGGGTCACCTTCAGCGGCGGCGCGGTCCAGGCGGCCTTGCGGCTGGCGAGTTCCTGCTCCGTCACGTCGACATCCAACGAATTGGTCTCGGCGTTGATCGTGACCATGTCGCCGTCACGGACGAGCGCCAACGGCCCTCCGGTCTGCGCCTCGGGGGTGATATGCCCGACGATGAAGCCGTGCGATCCGCCGCTGAACCGGCCGTCGGTCAACAGCGCCACGTCGGAACCCAGGCCAGCCCCCATGATGGCGCTAGTCGGCGTCAGCATCTCGGGCATGCCGGGGCCGCCTTGCGGTCCTTCGTAGCGAATGATCACCACGTCTCCCTTGGCGATCAGATCCCGTTCCAACGCCGCCAACATCTCTTCTTCGCTATCGAAAACCTTGGCCGGACCGCTGAACACTAAGCCTTCCTTGCCGGTGATCTTCGCGACAGCGCCGCCGGGGGCGAGTGACCCGCGCAGGATCCGGATGTGCCCCGTCTCCTTGATCGGATTCATCACCGAATGAACGACCTTCTGACCGGCCTTCAGCCCCGGCAGCTCGGCGACATTTTCCGCCAATGTCTTGCCCGTGACGGTCATGCAGGTTCCGTCCAGCATCCCCTCTTCCAACAGGTATTTGATCACGGCGGGAGTTCCGCCGACGTCGTTCAAGTCCTCTTGCACGAAGCGGCCACTCGGCTTGAGGTCCGCCAACAACGGCACGCGGTCGCTGACCGATTGGAAGTCATCGATGCTGAGCGGCACATCCACGCTACGGGCCATGGCGATCAGGTGCAGCACCGCGTTGGTGCTGCCGCCCAGCGCCATCACGATGACCATCGCGTTCTCGAAGGCGGCGCGGGTCATGATGTCGCGTGGCTTGAGGTCCAGCCGCAACAACTCAGCGATCGCCGCGCCGGCCCGGCGACACTCGTCGATCTTCCCCGGATGCTCGGCCGGCAACGTCGCGGAGTAGGGCAACGACATGCCGAGGGCCTCGATCGCCGAAGCCATCGTGTTGGCGGTGTACATCCCGCCGCACGCGCCCGCCCCCGGGCAGCTATGGCGCACGATCGCGGCCCGCTCTTCTTCGCTGATCTGGCCCGAGATGAATTGGCCATAACACTGGAAGGCGCTGACGATGTCCAAGGTCTGGTCGCGATGATGCCCCGGCTTGATGGTGCCGCCATAAACCATCAGGGCAGGTCGATTCAGCCGTCCCATCGCGATCAAGCAGCCCGGCATGTTTTTGTCGCAACCGGGGATCGCGATCAGCCCGTCATACCACTGCGACCCCATGATCGTCTCGATCGAATCGGCGATCAGGTCCCGGCTCTGCAGGCTGAAACTCATCCCTTCCGTCCCCATCGAAATCCCGTCCGAGACGCCGATGGTGTTGAACCGCATCCCGATCAGGCCGGCATCCTTGACGCCCTGCTTGACGTGAGCCGCCAAGTCGAGCAGGTGCATGTTGCAGGGGTTCCCCTCGTACCAGACGCTGCCGATCCCGACCTGCGGCTTATCCATGTCCTCCGGACTCATCCCCGTCGCGTAGAGCATCGCCTGCGATGCCCCCTGGCTTTTCGGTTGCGTGATGCGACGGCTGTAGCGATTGAGTTCAGACATGGGACCGGTGGCTCAAGGGAAATGCGGAGCGGTAGAGCTTGGGGTCGAGCTTCAGCCTGCACGCTGAGTTGCCGGCGGGCGAGGCCCACAAAGCCTCGGGACGGCGGTACGACGCCTGCTCGGTAACTGTTTAGTTTGATCGCCGACGCGAGTTCTGGCAACGGCGGCAGGCGACGTCGGGCGCAGGCGACGAAGCCACCCGCTGAGCCGACCAACCGAGGGCGACGCGGCGCAACCAGCCCTGCGGCAGCGCACTGGCGGCACGCGGTGACCAGGCAGACGCAGGCCGCGAAGATTAGCCGGATTCATCGCCAGCCGAGCCGGCCCATCGCGAGCGGAAAACGACATCGCTGGCCTGGATGTCAACCCCAGATTTCGCCACACTAGGGGAGCGAACGGGAAGTTCGCCGCGGAAACCGAGACTTCGTCTCACTACGATCAATCTTTCTCTGATTCCTTTTTTAAAGGGGTACTCACGTGGCCATCAGCGTTGCCCAGGCTCGCCTCATCTGCACCAAGGCCGAACTCGAAATCGTGATCCCAAGCACGACCAAGGAGATCGGCGCCTTGGACGCGAAACAACTCCAAGCACTGATCCGCCGCGCCCGCACGGCGCGCGACAAATGGCGAGATCTCAAAGCCGACCAGACACGGGACATCAAAGCCACCGATCCGGCTCGGTTGGAAACCGCCAACGCCCGCAGCGCCGAAAAGGCACAGTTATTCGACGAAGTGCTGGGACGATTTGAAAAACGCCTCAGCAAACTCGAACCGGGCAAGGCGACCTCGGCCCCCGCCGCGGCCAAGGCCACCAAAACGGTTCGCAACGCCGAACACCGCCAAACCCGCTCTCAGGTTCGCGGTGAACTGATTGCCAAGACCGAAACGCTGAACGCGAAGGCCAAACCGGCGGCAACCAAAGCGAAGCCCGCTGCCGCGGCGGCCACGCCCGCACCGACGGCAAAGCAGGCACCTAAGCCCGCCGCGAAGGCCAAGCCGGTATCCAAGAAGGCCACTTCCAAGAAACCGCCCAAGCGGAAGACCGCCCCCAAGCCCCAATTGCCGCCGCCAGCCACGGGCATCCCTCCGGCTGAGGGAGTGGTCGCCGCATCGATGGCCGCGGGACACTCGCTGGCGGGTAACGCACATATGACTCAAGGCGAAAAGAAGCGGAACCTCAAGGCGACCACGGCAGCCAAGGCGAGCCAGATCAGCCGCAGCGGCTCACCCCAGATCCACGGACACATCGCGGCTCAGGGACGCCGCAACCAGGCGAAGCGCAGCGGCGGTCGCTGATTCGCCCTGCTTCCCGCGGCCTGTGTCAGTCCCCGAGCGATCCCCTCAAGGATGCCACTTGAAGGCCGTTCGGGCAACGCGCTGCGAGCACCCGGTCACGGAGCCCCGCCAACCCCCGATGGTGTCGGGGCTCCGACTTGACCGTGAAGTCGGCGGTAGAGTTCCGCATGTGCGGCAACCATGGTATCGACCCGAAACTCGCTTTCGATCTTCTGACGCGCCGCGGCACCCAACCGGCACGCGCGGTCCGGATCTTCCAGCAACCGCAGCGTCTGCCGCGCGATATCGGCGCGCTCTCCCACGGCTACCAACAGCCCCGTCTCGCCATGCGTCACCAAGTCCCGATTGCCAGGAATATCGGTGGCGACGACCGGTCGTCCGGCCTGCATCGCTTCGATCAACGCATTGCTCTGCCCCTCGTATTCGCTGCCGTTCCAAAACACGTCGGCATGCGGGAGCAATTCGGCTACGTCGTCCCGATGGCCGACTAACCGCGAATGGTCGGGATGCGAAACGGCATCCCGATTCCGCAACAACTCGCCACTCTGCGGCCCCTCGCCGATGATCACGAACGTCGTGTCCTGACGCGTGGTGGCCAACAGCTCGGCCGCCCAAATCAGATCCCGATAGCGTTTTTGCGGCCACAACCGGCCTACCGCCATGATCCACTTCCGCGCCGGATCGATCCCCAGCCGCGCCGCCGCCTCGGCCCGGGAGACCGACCGTTCAGCACGCGGGGGGATCCCGTTGGGAATCACCGTGAATCGAGCAGCAGGGACCCCGTGCTCGGCATAAAAGTCACGGACGCCAACGCTGTTGGTCGTCAGCCCCGAGGTCCGGCGGGCCAAGTAGCGATCGATCGCGAATTGCGCTGCCGATTTCCAGCGATCCACGCAGCGTTCGCTCCCCAAAATCACCGGTACTCCAACCGCCAACGCCGCGGCCCGACCATAGGCGTTGGCGGCGAACAGCCAGGTATGGACGACGTCCGGCCGGAGTTCTTGCAGCGCGCGCCGCAGACGCCAATAGGAACTGGGGTCGACGCGAAACCGTTTGCCGATCACCCGCACCGGGACCCCCTGTCGCTCCAAATCCTCGCGCAGCGGACCGTCGCGGGTCAGAACGATCACCGTCGGCAAGATCCCCTGCTGGAGCAAGCCACAAGCCAACAGGCCAAGCTGTTTCTCCGCGCCGCCCCGATCCAACGAGGGGATGACCAAGGCGACTCGCAGTTCCGCGGCGCTGCTGCTCAGGTGATTTGACACGGCGGGGCAGTGATCGGGGCTCAAGAGGGCTCGGGGAAACGCGACAAGGAGCACGCGAACCGCGGGGGCGTCCGTCCGTCGGCTCGCCTCGCGGAACGCCGCTCGATCGAACGCGTCAGGGAATCGAATAGCTGCTTGAAGTCGCCGACGGTCTGTTGGTAGGGTCGCCGGGTCATCAGGTCGCGGCGCAACCGGCGGGCCTCCACGCGCCGCCCCACCGGGTCGATCAGGCACGCGTGCAGGGCAGCCCGCAAACTGTCGACGCTGTCAGGCATGAACCACTCCACCGAATGCTCCGCTCCGCTAAAAAAAGCCCGCGTGTCCGGAGAATCGACTACGACCAAGGGAATCCCGGCAGCGACCGCGGCGGGTAGCGTATCCTCCAAACCATCCGCCGGTGAGGGGACGACCAGCACATCGGCGCAAGCGTGGAGATCCTCGAAATCGACGAACGTTCCCGGCATGGCGACCTGCTGCCGCACGCTCTGCTGCCGAAAATAATGGTGCAAGGGATCGCGGATCGGACCGTCGCCGATCAACCACAACCGGAGATCCGCCCATTGATCCAGCATCGCCGCGAACGCGCGGGCCAACGTCAGCATCCCTCCGCGAGCTGTCATTTGGCCACAAGCCAAGACGACCACACTCTCACGGGACAGCCCCAGGTCTCCATTGACCCGCGCCAACGCCCCGGCAGCTTGAGTACGAGAATTCGGTTGCCCCGCGACCGCATCACCCGGATCTGCCGCCGCAGCGCCCGCCGTCAACCCGATCTCGATCCTCCGCAGCCGGTCAGCCGCCACACCTTGCCCCAACAATTCACGCTGCGCGGAAGCCCACGAGACGACGACCGCGTCAGCCCGATTCAGCTCCGCCGCCAATTTCCGCTGCCCCCAAGCCGCGGACCAAACCCGATGGTCCGCCGAATCGCCGGTCCCGCCATGCCAGATCACCTTGCGGGTCCGACCAGCCGAATCCGCGCGCAACACGGCCGCCGATTCTTCGCCTAAACCGGTACAAAACCAGATGTCGTAGTCGCCGCCGTGCTCGTCAAGCCAAGTCCGCAGCTGCCGCGCATAGCGTCGCGCCGCCCAAAGCCCGCGGGGCGCGACCAACGGCCTGTGAACCTCCACCTCACGGTGAGTCAAGCGATCGTTCCAAGCGGCGGAATAACGGGGCGTCCAAACGTCCACGTTCAATCCCGCCCGCCTCAACGCATCCGCTAAGCGAACGTCCCGGCAAGCCGTATCGATCGACAGGTGCGGCCAATAGTGGCGACTGATCATCAAAATTCGGGTTGGATCGGTCACGATTCATTCGGTCAACACGAGCCGACCGTCCAACAGGATGCTCACCCCAAGGACTCCAGGTCACTCGGTTCCAACACGCCCAAAAACGGCAAATTGCGGTAATGGTCTCGGTAATCGAGCCCGTAGCCGACGACAAACTCATCCGGAATTTCGAACGCGACGAAATCGGGGCGAACCTCGACCTCGACCGGCCGCAACTTCCGCAGCAGCACCGCCGAGCGGATCGACTTGGCGCCCAGCGCGGCGATCTCGCCGGCCAGCCGGTCGAGCGTCTTGCCGGTGTCAAAGATGTCGTCGACCAACAACACGTCCCGCCCCGTGACGTCGATCAGCATCCGCCGGTCGACATGCAATTCGCCCGACTCCGTCCCATCCCGGTAACTGCTCGCCTGAATCACCCCCACTCGCAAGGGCATCGCCAGCATCCGAATCAGGTCGGCGAACAACACCACCGAACCGGTCATCACGGCGATTACCGTCACTGGCGAACCGGCGTAATGAGCGTCGATCAACCGGGCCAAACGCTCTACCCCAACTCGCAACTCGTGTTCACTGAGCAAGGTTCTCATGGGGGGTCAGGCGTTCCGGGGGGGTAAATCTGGCCAGCGCGGCAGGCGAATCGGGCAGACCAGGACCAGTCTGATATCGGCGACGTTTTCCTAACAGATTAACCGGTCCCAACGCCGATAATCAGCATAGCTCTATCCGCTCGCTTCGGGGACGCAACCCCCGCGACGACCCAGTCATTCTATCTGACGCGACCGCGTACCGTTGATGATGAACTCCCAACGCCTCTGTGTCGTTCGAGATTGCCTCCGGGAATGGCTGAACAAAAGCTATCCCGATGAGGTCGATGCGGCCGATCCACGGGGCGAAGCGACACTGATCCGGGATGGTTTCTTTTGCGGACGGCGATTCCGCTTCCCGCTCCATCAGGCGGTCTGGTTCGTGGAGGAAGACGAGGTCAAGATCCGGGATTTACAGGGGAACGTGCTCGCCACGCTGCGCGGCGAGGAAATCGACCAGGCGGCCGAGAGCTGGCGGGCGGAATGCGCTCATCCACGCCCGACGTTGTCGATCGTCGGCGTCAGCAACGAGGATTCACAGTCCCACGAAGCTGGCCAGTCCGCGGCCACGGATCGTCGCGATTCCGAAACGCTGCCGATGCCCCAGCGACGAGCCGCCTGAGCCCGCGGGGATCAGTCACCGACGCGGAGGGTCAACAGGGACAACTCCGGCCGGCAGTTGATCCGCAGTAACCGCGTTCCGCTGAGTCCTCGCGATACGTGCATCGTGGTCGGGTCGGAATAAAAATCGCCCGCGGCATAGCGGCTGCCATGCCAGCTCGGGCTGAGGATGGGTCCCAGCAGCGGCAGCCTGCCCTGACCGCCATGGGTGTGGCCGGCCAACATCAGCCGCACCCCGCGACGTCGCGCCCAGCCGAATTGATCCGGTCCGTGCGATAACAACAGCCGAAATGGGGCGGCCTCGCACGCTTCGTTCCCGGCAGCCAGCGGTGCTAGGTCGGGGGCCGGGAACCAGGGTGCCTCGTTACCAATGATCAAGGCGTCCACGCCCATCGCGCCGCCGGTCTCACCCCCGCCGCGCAAACGCCTGGCCAACACCTTGCCACCCACGCTCGTCCACCCCAGCTCACGGATCGTCGTATCCACCCGCCGCGGGCAGACGTCGCGGAGATCGTGGTTGCCGAGGATGAAGTAACACCCATCCGGGGCCTGGGCATGACCGAGCGCATCGGCAAGCCAATCCACACACTCGGGGGAATCGATGATGTCTCCGGTCAGGGCCACCAAATCCGGCCCCCAATCATTCAGCTGATGGACCACTGCCGCCGTCCAAGCCGGTGCCACATGGCCGGTGAAATGCAGATCGCTCAGATGCGCGATCCGATACCCGTCCAAGCGTGGTGGCAGTCCCACCACCGGCAATTCGATCCGCTCGACGGCCAACTCCAGGATCTGATTGCCAGGAAGTCGAGCCAGCCAAGCGGACTTGCGGGTCAGGGCGATCGCCCCCGGGTCGCTCCGGTGCGGCCGCTGGACTTCGATCTGCCGGTCTGCCTTGAGATGCCCGATCCCGAGAATGGGTCGAGCGAGCAACCACGGGATACCGAGCAGCGGCCATGCCGCCAGACAAACCATCCCATAGCCGATCCAGCCAATCGGCATTCGCCAGAGATCATCCGTGGTCACGCCGCCACGGAAGAGGTCCGACCGTCCAAGTTGAATGAAGGCCAGCACCGGTATGGCGATCGCCAACACCAACAGCGCGGTCGTGATTCGCTTTTCGATCCGGTGCGGCCATCCGGTGGCGCCGAGCCGATTGTAGATCGCGACGACCAGGCCACCATGTCCGATCGCCACCGCCACCACCAGGATCGCGATCCATGCCTGGCTCATGACGAGCGTCCACCCCGCGATCCGGGTCGTTCACCTCGGGAATCCAGAGGTCGATTTCGATCCGACCCCGAACCGGTCGACTCCTCGTCCAGCGAGATTTCCTTGGGCAACCCCAACGCCAGAAACCGCCGCGGCCGCGGCCCCGCCAAATCCTCTGGCTGGAATGGCTCGCACTGGAAAATTGCTACGGCCGCCGTCGGCATCCTCGTCGGCGTATCCAACCACTGACTGGTCAGTTCTTCGATACCCGGGTTGTGCGCTACCAGCATCGCTACCCGGGGCCGATGACCGTCCGGCAGGATCGCGTCGCACAGCAGATGCTCGCGGATCGTGGTCGGCGATGCCAAATAGAGCGAGGAACTGGTCAGTACCAGCGGCTGATGCGTCCACACGCTGAGCAACCCTTCGATCGTTTGACGCACACGGTTCGCGGTCGACCCCAAAATCAAGTCCGGCAGGTAACCGCGCTGGGCCAGCCAACGAGCCATCCGGGGCGCGTCACGCCGCCCCCGCTCGTTCAGCGGTCGGTCATGATCGCTCAACATCGCATGACCCCAATCGCTCTTGGCATGCCGCATCAGGCAAACCGTGACCGATTCTCTCGGTCGGCTCGCCATCCCACTTCCTTCGGGCGAGTGCTGAACGCCGGATTCGTTGTCAATTCGCCCCATCTTCCACGCTCCCGCAAAATGCGATGTTCCAAGCCTGCGGCACGGCACACCGGCATTCAAAAATGGCCGCACCGAACGCCCGGATTAGGCCCCCGGCAACCCCAGACCCTCAAACAAACTCGACCCGATCCGCACCAGGGTCGCTCCCTCGGCAATCGCCTCGCGATAATCGCCGCTCATCCCCATTGACAGTTCCGGCAGCGACCTGCCCGTGGCCTGCTCCAGCCGCTGGCCCAAATTTCTCAGCAGCGCGAATTGCCGCCTCGCTTCGGTGGCATCGACGCCCAAGCCGGACATGCCCATCAAGCCGACGACGCGAACGTTTGCCAACTCGCGACAAGCGGCGGCGGCCGCCAACAGCGACTCCGGCGTGAATCCGTGCTTGGAAACGTCGCCGCTGATGTTAACCTCCAACAGCCCATCGATCGGCCGCTGCTCCTCGCCGGCGACACGGTCCAGATATCCCAGCAGCTCCTCGCTATCGATCGAATGGATTGTGTGCGCCACGCGGACGACACGGCGGGCCTTGTTGCGTTGCAAACTGCCGATCAGATGCCAGCGGACCGGAACCAAATCGGACAACGCCTCGGCCTTGTCGACCAACTGCTGCGGTCGCGCCTCGCCCAAGTCCAAGCACCCGCAATTGGCCAATTCGCGGGTGACTGTCGCATCGACATACTTCGTCACCCCGACAATCCGTACCGCAGCGGGTGAGCGACCTGCCGAAACTGCCGCCTCGGCAACCTCTTCCACGATCCGACGCCAGCGCTCGGCCAGGCGAATCTGCCACTCTTCCGCTGCCATCGGACGCTTCCTTCACCCGCCACCGCGGCGAGCCTTGACGGGGCCCTAAGGCTGAATCTCGAAAATGCCTTCGATCTCGACCGCGATCTGGCCGGGCAGGGCACTGGTTCCTAAAGCGCTGCGGGCCGAAACCCCATGGTCGTCGCCGAACAGATCGCGGAATAATTCGCTGCAACCGTTGATGACGGCTGGCTGGTGACCAAAATCCTCCGTGCAGCGGACCAGCCCGAGCAACTTCACCACGCGGACGACGCGGTCCAACGTTCCCAGCTTCTGTTGCAGCGTCGCCAGAATCGCCAGCCCGGTCAACCGCGCCGCTTCGTATCCGGCTTGCACGTCAAGGTCGTCGCCGACGCGTCCCGTGACGAGCGTCTTGTCAGCCCGTAGCGGACCGTGGCCAGAAACGTAGGCCAGATTGCCGACGATCACACACGGCTGATAAACCCCGCCGGCCTTGGGGGCGGGAGGCAACAGGAGGCCAAGTTCTTTCATGCGTGCGGTGGCAGACATCGCGTTTCAACCTCGCTGGGAGACGACAGGGAAGGGTGGTGGTCAGGACGCCCCGACAAAAATTCAGCCCCGGCCATAAACCTCGCCGGGGTCGACGAGTCTGGCCTCTTCGATCGTGATCGACAAGTCGGGGTGGACCGTGCGAAAGAAACAGCTGGCATAGCCTTCGTGGCAAGCCGCCCCGAGTTGCTCGACCTGCAGCAGGATGCAATCGGCGTCGCAATCGAGCTGCACCTTGACCACCCGTTGGCGGTGGCCGCTGGTTTCACCCTTCCGCCACAGCGCCTTGCGGCTTCGACTGTAGTAGCAGGCCTGACCCGTCGCCAGCGTTTCGGCCCACGATTCCCGATTCATCCAGGCCATCATCAGCACCCGCCCCGAGGCATGGTCCTGGGCGATCGCGGGCAACAGGCCACTGGACCCGGCGGCAAAGTTCGGAAGCTCGTCCGTCGCTCGTTCACTCATCATCACCATCCCACCAACCAAGCCAACTTCCCACCGGTCCCACCCCCGCGTGCGGAACAAATCACTTCCTGCAGCGGTTACCCGGCCGCCAGGTTCCGCGGTGGCCCGCCTGCCAGCTTCCCACGGCCCAGCCCCCACTATAAGCCGATTCGCTATTCGCGCCACGATCGGGACAAAGCGAGTTTTTGGCGTTGCCCTGCAGGCGGTCCATAGCCGCCGTCGATTTAACCTCCACACCTCCGAACGGGCTGTCGGGTTCCCAACTGCGAACTTTGGCTAGCGCGGTCCCCGATCCGTCGCCTTGGGCCCCTTCCCCCATCGCGCGACACCTCACTCCGAACGGCCCCATCCCGATGCCCAATCCCCAAGTTTCGGTCGTGTTGCCGATTCGCAACGCGGAACATCGGATCGTCGCCGAGATCGAACGCATCCTGGAAGCGGTCAGCGATCTGTCTCGCAAGGCGGTGGAGATTATCGTCGTGGATGACGCGAGCAACGACTCCACCCCAGAATTGCTGAGCGAAATCAAGGCCCGCCTCCCGCAGGTCCGCTCCCAGCGTCTCGACCAACCCCGGGGCCTGGAAATGGCCGGCCAGGCGGGGCTGCAATCCGCTCGCGGCGAAATCGTCTTCATCCAGGAAGACAGCGGGCCGCTGCGGGTGGAAGACCTACGGCGACTCTATCAATTGGCGAACGACGATTCGATTCTCGCCGCGCGCGCCCATTCCACCCCCCGACCGCCCAGCGGTCCGCTGCTGAGTCGCTTGCACGCCGCCGGGGCCAAAGCGATCACTCCTCTCGACAAGCTTCCCGCCGACCTGCCCCCATCGACGCTGCAGATGATCCGCCGCGCGAAGTGGAACGAGTTGAACGCCCAAACTCAACGCCCGCTGGCGCTGGAAAGCGAATGGTTCGATCTGACTTCGGTCGTCCACTGACCGCTCAGCGACAGGCCAGGACTGCCGCCTCGATCTCCGCCAGCGTATCGATGGGGAGCAGCTCGACATGCCCGATCCGCGTCGGCAAGATGAACCGTAGCTTCGCGTGAGCGACCTTCTTATCCTTCCGCATCACCTCGATCATCTGATCCGGATCCGCGTCCGCCCAACGGATCGGCAACTCACAGGCCTCGAGTAGTGCGTCCTGGCGTCGTACGAAGTCGTCATCGACTCGGCCCAGCGAGCGTGCCAGTCGCGCGGCCATCGACATCCCGATCGAGACCGCCTCGCCGTGCGTGAAGAGGCCATACCCGGCCGTCGCTTCGATCGCGTGCCCGAACGTGTGGCCATAATTCAGAATCGCCCGCCGCCCCGAGGTCTCCCGCTCATCGTCCGCCACCACCGCCGCCTTGATGCGACAGCAAAACGAAATCGCCTCGGCGACCACATCGGGTCGACGCTGGACGAGCGCTTCGGCATGTTTCTCGAGCCAGGCGAAGAAGTCCGCGTCTTCGATCAAGCCGTACTTGATCACCTC
>DITY01000180.1:319-3734 GCA_002422955.1 Planctomycetaceae bacterium UBA6172 | reverse complement strand
TTGATGCCTTGAAGGGCCGCGCCGACCAACCGTGCCGCGGCATCTTCGCCGATCAGACTGACCCCCAGCCAAGTGGACGGGACCTGGGCCATCGTCCGCTCGCCAACCACGAGGGTCTGCGATAAACCGCGCTGAAAGTCACCGAACCGGGTGCAGCGATTTTCCAAAAACGCCCCATCACCGAGCGGTGCGGGTACGGAAATATCCGGGTCGAGTGTGCCGAACACGCCCACGTAGTTCGCCACGGGCAGGTCGTACAGCGCCGCGGGCCCATTGTCGCCACGAGACTCCGTCACCCCACCCGACCCGAGCGTGACCTTCTCGTCTTGCTCTTCGAACAATTGAAAGAAGGGCTGGGCGATGTCGGACGGACAACGCATGACCTCCAGGATCGTCTGCCGGGCAAGCCCATTGGACGGGTGCTCAAGCGGCAGTCGGTGATTCACCCGCTCCGCCACGGCGTTCTGCTCCAGATGCGGTAGCAGGGGCACGCACCAACCGAAAGCAGACCGACTCGAGGGGTCAAACGCCCAACCGGTGGGCAAACGGTTGGTGGCGGAATGGTGTTGGTGCAGCGCCAAACCGACCTGTCGCAAATGCTCGACGCACTGAATGCGACGCGTTGACTCTCGCACGGCACTGAGAGCGGGTAACGTGAGCGCCGCGAGCACGACGACGATCGATATCGAGACGAGCAATTCGAGGACGGTCAAGCCGCGCCTACGTCGCCTACAACGAGAATCCTGGATGTTCATCGCTCAACCAGCCGAACCTTCCGTGTCCCCAATCTCACCCCCCACAACGGCGATTCTACGAATTCTCTAGTTTTTACACAAGCTCGCCTGGCCCTCAGAACACCTGTCCACCTGCCGAGTGTTCAAGCGTCGCGCCGTCATCTCATGAATGCCCTCGCTATCGTCATCCCTTCACGTTCCGCGACCAAGTCACCAAACAAGGATTCACGACCAAGCCGAGGGCCTGTCTGGGATGAACGCAGCTAGCAACCGACGCGTTTGAGGCGCGGAGCGACCATTGACGGCAACCGGGCGTTTCAACGCTTGTCATCAACCACATTTCAAATACTCAGACCGCCCCAGCCAGCCGTATCCCGTCAAGGAGCGACTTGCGATCGATACCGCGCCGCGACCGTGTCAAGGTCGCAGAGCTCGGCACGGTCGCCGGCGTCCTTGACGAGTTGGCAGATCAAATCGATCGTCCGAAACTCGGGATCGACGACACCCAGACACGACGGGTGCGCGAGGAAGTCGAAGACCAATCGGTTTTCGATTGCGTGCCGAACGCTCCTTTCGACCGACTCCATGAACCACTCGACTTGCCACCGCCCCGTCCGAAAAGCACCGATGTCGCTGATCGGACTCATCGGGATCTCGATCAGTCCATCGGGGTAGGCGAAGGGCTGAGCCGCAACTTGCGCTTTGGCGATTTGGTCGAGNNACCTCCTCCGTCGGCCGTTCCAGCGGCGCGGTGTTCGGATGGCTGGGATAGAGGCTGCTGACCCAGGTATAACCCTGTTCGCGGAGCAGTTCGCGGACCGCGGGCGATTGGTGCAAGCCGTCGCTAAACCCACCGGGTGTGCGAAAACCGCGGGGTTGGATGCCGAGTCGGCTTCGCATCGCCTTGGTGGTCAGCAGGATGTTCTCGCGGATGATTTCCAACAGCGTCCAGTCCGGGAGGAGCCAGGGGGCCCGTTGGAAACGGAATTGCAAATCTTCCTTGCGGGTCGCCGTGACGTTGATGTGGTCGTAAGTGTGATTCCCGATCGGGTGCCCTTCGGCCGCGATCTCTTGCAACCAACCGACATCCGCCTGCTCGAAAACTTGGCCGACGGCAAAGAAATGAATGACGCCACCGCGCTCGCGGACTCGCCGCGCGGCCTCGCGGGCATAACGTTTGGTCGGACCGTCGAGGTTCCCTTTCTCATAATCCCAAGATGTCGTCTCCCAGGTCGGGAAGTTTCGCGACATCTCGAGATCGAGCGTGATGGAAATGATCGCCTTATCGGTGGGCGAAGCGATCGCTCGGGGCGATCTCACGGACCCGAGCATCGCGCAGGTACCGGCTATCCCNNGTGGGTTAACGGGGCGCGGCGGAGGCTTGAGGCTCTTCCGCCGTTGGGATCGGTTTGACCCAAGAGACTTGAGTAATCAATTGGTTCAGCGCCGCAAACGAGATCGAGGCGTTGACCGCGAAGCGGGGGCTCGAGTTCGCCGGAAAGGTCGCCAGCGAGGCGTCGGCGACGAGGAAGACATTGAAATCCTTCGACAGGTTTTCGTAACCGGCGGTCGTGCGGCAATAACACATGTCGGTCGCGTANNCCGGTCAGCAGGATGTGACGAATCTGCTGCCCTTGCAGAAAATCGCGCAGGGCCGGATACCCTTCGTCGTCGAAGATCACGACATCGTTTGGCTGGACATCGATCGACGTGCTGACGGGGATCGGGAGTTCCCAAAAGCCCTTGCCGTTGTAGCGATCGCCGGCGTCGAGCCCGGGGAATTGGCGAAAATAATCGGCGACAGGAAGGTTGGGTCCGAGCGTCAGGGTTTCGGGGAGCGTTTCGCCGCGATAGTCGAATTCGGCCAGCCGCATTCGCAAGGCGCGTTCCCCTTGAAGCCGCTGCTCCGCCGTCGGAGTCTTGCTGAACGAGCGATAGACCTGGGTCCGAAGCGGGTCGGGTTGGCCGGGGAGGCTGTACATGACCAGCGCGACTTGGCCGCGGAGACGTTCGAGGAACGGGTTGATGACATCGCGCGAGTGCTTGGCGGCGAGCTTGTTCTTTACCGGCGTGCAAAAGTCGGCCACGCCGTTGGGTTGGGGAGTCTTCCAACCCCATTCGTCGTCGATCGCCCAAGGGTGGACCATGATGATCGCCGTCTGGTCCGCGCGGAGCCGATTCGGCATCTCGATGATCCCACGAGCGTTGTAACTGAAACGCCATGCGCGGACGGCGAGGTCCGCCTGCGGGTCGTCGATGATTGGCGGGGCTTCGAAGCGTCCCTGTTCGACGATCGGTTCGAAGAACTCGGGGTGATCGGCNNCCTCGGATCGTCGGTAACCTGCGCGGCGGGTCGGGTTCATCGCATCGTCCTAGTTCGGGGTCTGCAGGTAAGCGAAGAGGTCGCGGAGTTCCTGGGGGGACCAGACGCGATAAAGGTCTTCGGGCATTAGCGAGTTTTCGGAATCGCGGAGCTCCTCGATCTCATCGCGGCGCAAGCGGCTCGTCTCGCCGCGCTGGTTGGTCAACACGATCGTACCGTCGCTGTCTTCTTTCACCATACCGATCAGGACACGGTTGTCGGTGGTACGGATCGCGGAGGAGACGTATTCCTTTCGCACGGTGTTGCTCGGGTCGACGATCGACGTCAGCAGGAAATCGCGATCCTGGCGGTTGGCGGT
>DITY01000180.1:0-292 GCA_002422955.1 Planctomycetaceae bacterium UBA6172 | reverse complement strand
GGCCACGCGTGGGATCTCCCACGCCGGCTCGCAGGTCGTTGTTGAGGCGGCGGATCTCAGCGAGCTTTTCCTCGGGAGTCGATTTCTTGAGGAGCCCCCAATGTTTCTTGACCGTCGCGTTGATCGCGTCGTCGTTCAGGTCGGCCAAGGGACGCAGTTGTTCCGGCTTGATCGCCGACGGCGAGAGCGCGCCACGATCGACGAGGGCGAGCCAGGCACGGGCGGACGCGGGACGGGCGAAGAACCCGTCAAGGAGCCGCTGGCGGAGCGGTTCTGCGTCGATGCTCTGGTA
>DITY01000086.1 GCA_002422955.1 Planctomycetaceae bacterium UBA6172 | reverse complement strand
TGGCCGATCAGGCGAGCATCGAGTCGATCGTTAGCCAGGTCCGCGACCGCGACTATGGCTTTCGGTCATTGATTCACGAGATCGTTCAAAGCGAGCCGTTTCAGAGCAAGTGAGTCGGTTGACCGCTGGCGGTGATGGGATTGCCAGTAGAAGTAACGTTCGAATAAGCCTCGAGCCCCTGCTTGGAACTTCAGCGGAACAAGATCATGACGATTCATCGCAGACGATTCCTTCGAGCCTCCGGGGTCGCTCTGGCATTGCCGACTCTCCAAGCCCTGACACCCGCCCGCGGCGCGACGCCTGCCGAGCAGCCGGTGCGGCGGATGGTCTGCATTTGCGCACCGCTCGGGTTTTACTCGCCGCACTTTTTCCCGCAGCAAACCGGCACCGATTTCGAGCTCACGCCGTACCTCGAACTGCTCCAGGATCACCGGTCGGATCTCACGGTCATCTCCGGCTTGTCCCACGTCGGAACCAATCCCGGGTTCGCGCACCAAGCGACCGCCAGCTTTTTGACCGGCATGCCGGGGGCGGGCAAACCCGGATTTCGCAACGCGATCTCGCTCGATCAGTTCGCGGCGGAACAGATCGGCGGCCAGACGCGGTTCCCCAGCCTCTGCCTTTCCGGTGAAGGGCTCGGTCTCTCATGGACCCGTTCCGGAGCGATCATTCCCGCGGACACGTCGCCGTCACGGGTCTTCGCGCGGATGTTTCTCGATGGCCGCGCGGATGAAGTGCAAGCCCAGATTCGGCGGCTCGATGACGGGCAAAGCGTGCTGGACGACGTCCGTGATCAGGCCGCGGGGTTGCGATCGTCGCTCGGTTCGAGCGACCGTGACAAGCTCGATGAGTATCTTTCCAGCGTCCGGGCGCTCGAGACCCGTCTGGTGCTCGATGAGAGCTGGGTCAACAAACCCAAGCCCAAGGTCGACGCCGAGCCTCCGCAAGACATCTCCAACGCGGCCGACCTGATCGGCCGCACGCGATTGCTGTTCGACTTGTCGCACCTCGCGTTGGCGAGCGATTCGACCCGCTTGATCACAATCATGCTCCAGGGTTCGACCAGCTCGCCGCCGATCCAAGGCGTGTCGCTGGGGCACCACGACTTATCGCATCATGGCAAGGACCCTGGGAAACTCGAGCAACTGCAGAAAGTCGAAACCGAAACCATCAAGACGGTCCGCGACCTGTTGTCTCGGTTGAAAGGGACGCAGGAAGGGGACGCGAACCTGCTCGACCGGACGACGGTGTTCTTGGGCAGCAACCTGGGGGATGCTAGCAGTCACTCGGTCAAAAATTTGCCCGTGCTGCTCTGCGGGGGCGGCTTCCGCCATGGCCAGCACCTCGCCTTCGATCCGCAGAATCCTCCGCCGCTTTGCAACCTGTTCGTCAGCATGCTGCAGCGGTTGGGAATCGAGACGGACCAGTTCGCCACCAGCACCGGAACACTCAGCGGGCTGGAGACGCGCGGCTGAAACGCCGCTGGACGTGAGCCGCTCGCGAGTTGCGACATTGCGGGAACCGCAGTCAATGGCAGCGGTGATTGACAGCTTCCCGCTCCCCATGCAACGCGTGGGCTAAATCAGCGAGGATCGACGCCGTGAGTCCCGCCCTGTTCGGCGACCGGCAAGCGGGGCTTGGATGCTTGGGGGCGGTCTTCGGCGAACCAGCGATTCCCTTCGAAGCGGAAACTCGCGGGTTCAGTACCGCCCCCCACATTGACCTCGGTCTGCACTTGGCTGCGGCGGAACACGATCCGGTTGTCCTTCACCAGCACGTTCCGGCAGGGGACGAAGCCGGGTGCGGTGGTCTCCTGGAGTATGCGGAAAATCCATTTCTCGGGAAACAGGATGGTGTTGCCCGTGAACTCCGCGCCATCGACTCCGACGAAGGCTGCGGCGCACAGGCCACCCTCGATGACATTGTCTCGCACCACGATCCGCTTCGCTTCATAGTTCGCCCCCGCGGGCCGAAACAGTTTCAGACCGGTCGAGCCGCCGACGTTGAGCGGCCGTTCACCGCCGTTGATGAAGTGGCATTTTTCGATCGTGATGTCCGAGCTGCCACCCTTGGCCTGCACGCCAGCCGTGGCGCTGAAGCCGGCTTTGCCGACAAAGCGACAACCCGTGATCAGCGACTGATGGCAGCCGACCAGATCGATCCCCTGGCCGCCCCAACCGGTCAGGGTGCAGTCGCGGATCGTCAGTTGATCGAGCCCCGAGCACTTGAGGCCATCGTGATTTCCCTTGGGGCCGATGTCGCTGATCTCCAGCTCCTCCAGCGTGATGCCGGTGACCGGTTGATCGAACCTGCCGCCGTCGTCCAGATTCAGACCATTGGCGGACTGGCCGCTCAGACGGAGTTGGCGAACGGTCAGATCGGGACAACGCGAGAAGTGCCAGGCATTGCCACCGCCGCGGAAGTGCGGCCGGTTCTCCGGGTCAAGCGCCTCGATGGTCAGCCCTTGAACGCCGCTGACATACTGCCCGCCGGGGTAATCGCCGGGAGCGATTTTCAGCGTCGTGCCCGGCTGCAGGTCACGGATCGCCGCGCGCAACGATTCCACATCTCGGACCACAACCTCGGCCCCCGATGCAAGACCCTGGAGCACGACGCTGAGGAAGATCACTGGCAGTAAACGGGTGGTTTTCATCGCGTTATTGGCTGGTGGTCGAAGCCCGCGGGGCGGGCGGGCGGCGGTGGGTGACTGCGTCCACCGGCATTCTAGCCACACCCGTTACCCAGCGGCGACCATCACAGGATCGGTGCCGCGGATTGGGGTGGGCTGGTCATCCAGCTGGATCGACGCACTAAAAGCCCTCTGGGATCGGCAGACCATGAAAATCTATCTGGCGGGTAGGAACCCTTTGCCCTGTCGCGGGTTTATCATCACGGACACCTACGAGGTTGCGTTGCCGATACGCCTCGCCGGTTGTTCGCCAGGGGGCTGCCGCAGCGGCTCCCCATTTCGATCGTTATCCTCGGGATCTGATCATGATTTGCCGATCCGCCGCTCGCGCCGTCGCCATGGTTGGGATGCTGCTGGTTTCGTCCGCCCTGGCGCAGGGTCCCGTTCAGCGTGAGCGGGAGGAAGTGCGGTTTTTCGAGAGCCGTATCCGACCGGTGCTGATCGAACACTGCTACGACTGCCACAGTGGGGAGACGGCGGAACCTGGGGGAGGATTGCTGGTCGATTCGCGAGAGGGGCTGCTGAGGGGCGGGGTCAGCGGTCCGGCGATCGTCGCGGGGCGTCCCGAGTCGAGCCTGTTGTTGGCCGCGCTGCGTCATTCGGAACCGAAGTTGGCCATGCCGCCGCCGGACGCCGGGGACAAGTTGACCGATCAGGTGATCGCCGATTTCGAACGTTGGATTCGCCGCGGCGCTGTCGACCCACGGGACGAGGAAACCCCCGCGCCCGTTGGCGATGCGGAGTCGCGGGCGTGGTGGGCTTGGCAGCCGATCGAGGCGAAGGAACCGCCGGCGGACCCAGATGGACGCCTGGACAATCCGATCGACCGCTTCTGGATGGCGGCGTTGCGATCGCAGGGGATCGAGCCGAATGCCCCAACTCAGCGGGCGACGCTCGTTCGTCGCTTGGCCTTTGACCTGACCGGCTTGCCGCCAACGCCCGGGGTTTATCGCGACTTCGTGACCGCCAGCCAGCCGCTCCCGATCGAGGAGCTGGTCGATCGGTACCTGGATTCGCCGGAGTTCGGCGTGCGTTTCGGCCGTCGTTGGCTCGACGTCGCTCGCTATGCCGAGTCGAGTGGCCAGGATGCGAATCTGGCGTTCCCGCATGCTTGGCGTTACCGGGACTATGTGATCGATGCGTTCAACGAGGACATGCCGTTCGACCGCTTCATCCGCCAACAGCTCGCTGGCGATTTGCTCCCCAGCGACACCGATCAGCAACGGGCTCGGCAGGTCATCGCCACCGGTTTTCTCGCGATCGGGCCGAAAACGCTGAACGAAATGAATCCGCACCAGTTCGCGGTCGATTTGGCGGATGAGCAGATCGATGCGTTTTCTCAAGCTTTCCTCGGGGTCACGATCGCCTGCGCTCGCTG
>DITY01000344.1 GCA_002422955.1 Planctomycetaceae bacterium UBA6172 | reverse complement strand
CATGGCGGCGATGTCGACGAGTCGGTGCGCCAGCCGGGCGATTGGGGCTCGCTCTGTGCTTGGGCGTGGGGTGCCAGTCGAGTGCTCGATTACCTGGAGACGATTCCCGCCATCGATGCCAAACGGGTCGCGGTGATCGGCCATTCGCGAGGCGGCAAGACGGCCGCCTGGGCAGCCGCCAGCGACCCTCGCTTCGCGGCCGCTTTGGTCAACGAAAGCGGTTGCGGCGGCGCCGCGATTTCCCGTCGCTGGTTCGGCGAGACGATCGCGCGGATCACGAGTTCCTTTCCCCATTGGTTCTCCGTCCGACTCAATGATTACGCCGACGCCGAGGACCGATTGCCGGTCGACCAACATCAACTGATGGCCTTGATCGCCCCCCGCGCGGTCGCCGTCGGTAGTGCCGCCGAAGACCTGTGGGCCGATCCTCGCGGTGAATACCTGTCGTTGGTTCACGCCGCCCCAGTCTTCAAACTGTTCGGCCAACCGGTGATCGAGGAACCGACCATGCCCCCGCTGAGCCAACCTCGGTTCAGCGGTAAAATGGGTTACGTCGTCCGTCCCGGCGGCCACGCGCTGCACGAAGGCGACTGGGCCCAGTACCTCGACTTCTTGAACGACAGCATCTGACCCAGCATTTCATCGCTGGGGTTAACTGACAAATCGCACAGGCTCGGACTTTCGCTCCCTTGGATCCCACATCGCCCCCCACGACCGTCACGCCGGAACAGGCGCGCCGCCTGATCGAGCATTTCGGCCGAATCGGGATCGCCTTTTTGCCGCGGTCGAATGTCCTGCCGCAACTGGCTCCGCCACCCGCGGGTGAGCCCGGTCGAGCGACGGCCCAAGCGCAAAGTGCCGCAGCGGACTCGCTCGTCGCTAGGACAGGGCCTACGCCCAGCCCGATCGTCGCCGGATCGGCCACTGCATCCCGACCGCGCCCCCCAGCAACCGCGGGTCCCCCGACCCCGGCCCCGGCGAGCAAGACCTCGGTCACCCCGGCGAACCCGACTGCGCCGGGGGTGGTCGATGTGCCGCTGGCCGATCGTTCGTTCGCCAGCCCGTTCGCGGGGGATTCCTTGCCGGCCGCCGAACGGGTCGACCGCTTGGCGGAACTCGCCGCGGAAGTCGCCGCCTGTCAGCGCTGTGACGTGCTGGCCCGGTGCCGCAAGCACACGGTTTTCGGCGAGGGAAATCCGCAGGCACGGATCTGTTTTTTCGGCGAAGCCCCCGGCCAAGAAGAAGACCTCAGCGGCCGTCCGTTCGTCGGCCCCGCGGGCCAATTGCTAACGCGAATGATCGAGGCCTGCACGTTGTCACGTGACCAGGTCTACATCCTCAACACCGTCAAGTGTCGCCCGCCCGGGAATCGGAACCCGGAAGAAACCGAGCGCGAAAACTGCCGCCCGTTTTTCGAAGAACAGCTGCGGATCATTCGGCCCGACTACATCGTCTGCCTCGGTTTGGTAGCCGCTCAGACGCTGTTATCGACGCCGCTATCGATCGGTCGATTGAGGGGCAAGTTCTACCGGTATCATGACAGCAAGGTGCTGGTAACCTATCACCCGTCCTACTTGCTGCGGACGCCGGGCGCGAAACGCGAGGCCTGGGCCGACCTCAAAATGCTGATGAACGATTTGGGAATCGACCTGAATCAGCGATGATTTGCGATTATGGTTTACTTGGCCTTGAATTGATTCTCCCCCACTGCTCCGAACAATCCCGTTCCCAACGATATCCGACCTTCCCGCCTTCCCTTGTTACTCTTCCGATCGGACCCCATCCTCATGTCCCAACTCCGTTGTGCCGGCCGATATTGGCGTCAACTGTTCTCCTGCGGCTTGTTGATCGCACTGTCAATTTTCGGCTCGATCCGTCCCGCAAACGCCCAGACGCCCCGCTTCCAACTCAAAGCGGGCGATCGGATTTCGCTGATCGGCAATACGCTGGCCGACCGGATGCAGCATGACGCCTGGTTGGAAACCTACATCCATGCGTTACACCCCGAACTCGAATTGGTGTTCCGCAATCTCGGCTATCCCGGCGACGAATTGAAGACGCGGTCCCGCGAAGAGAACTTCGGCTCCCCGGACGAGTGGTTGACGAAGACTCAAGCCGACGTCGTGTTCGCCTTCTTCGGTTACAACGAAGCCCTGCGGGGCGAGGCGGGCTTGGCCGGCTTTCGCAACGATTTGGCCGAAGTGATCGACGGCATGCTCGCCCAGAAATACAACGGCGAGTCGGCCCCGCGGTTGGTGATGTTTTCACCGATCGCGCACGAGAACCTAAGATCGCACAACCTCCCCGACGGTTCGGCGAACAACGCGAATCTGGCCAAGTACACCGCGGCGATGCGCGAAGTCTGCGAGGCCAAGGCGATCCCGTTTGTCGATCTGTTCAGTCCGAGTCAAATACTGTTCACCAGCGCCAGCCGGCCTTTGACCATCAACGGCATCCATCTCTCCGAGGATGGCGGCCGCGAGATCGCTCGCGTGATCGTCGCCGACCTGTTCGGGACGATTCAGACGCCACTGAGCGAACCGACCTTGCTCAAACTGCGCGCGGCGATTCAAGACCGGAATTACGAAT
>DITY01000190.1:9685-14474 GCA_002422955.1 Planctomycetaceae bacterium UBA6172 | reverse complement strand
GTGTGTCCCCGAAGGACGTCCCGCTATGAAGTTGATGATCGAGGTCGACGGAGAATCTCATCAATCCGCGGTGGGCCAATGCCGTGATGAAGCTCGCGATCGGTTTCTCGGGGAGGAAGGCTACCTGGTGCTGCGGCTTCGGGGATACGAAGTGCTGCGGGACCCGGCATCGGCGCGATGCCGAATCGAGCAGGCGATCGATCAGCGACTCGGCTAGGATCGGCCCCTCACCCCCGACCCCTACTCCCCAAACAAGTTTGGGGCGAGGGGAGCCAGAGTAGATTCGGAGTTCATGGGTGGAACCTTCCGGACTTTCATGGGTGGCACCTTCCGGACTTTCATGGGTGGCACCTTCCGGACTTTGTGTGTCCCCGAAGGACGTCCCGCTATGAAGTTGATCATCGAGGTCGACGGAGAATCTCATCAATCCGCGGTGGGCCAATGCCGTGATGAAGCTCGCGATCGGTTTCTCGCGGAGGAAGGCTACCTGGTGCTGCGGCTTCGGGGATACGAAGTGCTGCGGGACCCGGCATCGGCGCGATGCCGAATCGAGCAGGCGATCGATCAGCGACTCGGCTAGGATCGGCCCCTCACCCCCGACCCCTACTCCCCAAACAAGTTTGGGGCGAGGGGAGCCAGAGTAGATTCGGACTTTCATGGGTGGCACCTTCCGGACTTTGGTGGCACCTTCCGGACTTTCAGCGGGCAAGATGCATTTTTTTTGATCAACAGGGGGGCTTAGCTGCCTTTGTTGGTGTGGCCCGACCGAGCGGCCCCCACGGCCCAATCTCCTACCTTTTTACCCACAGATTCGGCGGAAGAGCCAGGTTTTGGAGGCCCCATCGGATTTGAACCGGCTGTCCGTGATTATGAAAAGTTCCCGGCCCAGCTCCTTGCCCCGTTTACGCTCTTCCGTTGAAAGCGCCATCCCACCACTCCTTGCAAGGCTGAATTAAACGTGCCGGCCGGCGTTCTGATCCATTTCCAGATCAAGCACTGTGCCAGTAGCAAACCGCGAGGTGCGCTCGGCGCGGGTGGGCAGGCTGAATCGCCCTAGGTTTTACGGCCCGTTGCGTTTAAACTCTGGGGGTAATCGCCTCGGCGGGTCGGATCCCCCGGGTGGGGAGAAGCTGCGGGAACGGCTCCGATCTGGCCCGGGAAATTGGCAAACGTCGAGGCCCTTGAGGCTACGATATCCGTTTGTCTACCCATCCACCCCGGCCCCCTGTTTAGCAATGCTGAAAGCTCTCGAGCTGGCCGGTTTCAAGAGCTTTGCCGATCGGACACGGTTCGACTTTCCCGATGGCATCACCGTCATCGTCGGCCCCAACGGCTCCGGCAAGTCGAACGTCGTCGACGCGATCAAATGGGTGCTCGGCAGCCAAAGCGCCAAGGCATTGCGCGGTAAGGAGATGTCGGACGTCATCTTCAAAGGGGCCCAAGGTCGCGGCCCGGCCGGCACCGCCGAAGCGACGATCATCTTCGACAACACCACCGGCGCGCTGCCGATCGATACGCCCGAAGTCCGCGTCACTCGCCGCGTCTTCCGCAGCGGCGAAGGCGAGTATCTGATCAACAACCAGCCCTGTCGGCTCAAGGACGTCAAGGACCTGATCCGCGGCACCGGGATCGGCATCGACGCCTACAGCCTGATCGAGCAAGGCAAGGTCGATCGGATGCTCCAGGCGAACGCCAAGGAGCGCCGCGCGATCTTCGAAGAGGCGGCCGGGATCAGTCGCTTCAAGGCGAAGAAGATCGAAGCCGAGCGGCGTTTGGCGCGGGTCCAGCAGAACCTGGTGCGGCTGGGCGATATCGTCGACGAAGTGGCGACCCGGCTGCAAAGCCTGAAGTCCCAGGCGAGCAAGGCGGAACGCTATCGCCAAGCGACCGAACGTCTGAAGGATCTGCGGACCCAGCTGGCATGGAATGATTGGTTGTCGCTCTCCGCCGAGTTGGAACAGGCTCAGCGAGAATTGGGCCAAGCGGAAGCGGCGGTCCGCGATGCGGAACACCAACGGGATGACCTGGGGGTTCAGCGGCAACGGGGCGATGGCCAGGTCCAGCAGATCGCCGAACAGGCCCGGCAGACCGAACAACAGCGGTCCGAACTGCAGCGGACGGTCGCGAGCCTGACCGGCCAGCGCGAGGCCGACACCGCCGCCGCCAACGACCTGCGCGTCGCGATGGCCCGCAGCCTGCAACGGTTGCGACTGCTGCAATCCCAGACGGGCTCGGCCGCCTCGGAACTCCGCTCCGGCGCCGATCGCCTGCGCGATTATCGGGCCGCGCTGGATGGCGCTCGCGGCAGGCTAGCCGATATCGAACGGGAACGCACCGCCTGCGAAACGCAAGTTTCCGAAACGGCCCAACGGCGCGATGCCCTGCAGCGCGATCACCTGACGGCGCTCCGCGACATTTCCGAGTTGGAGTCGGCCTTCCAGCGGACGGACCAACACGCGACGCAAGCCGAGCGGGCGTTGGCGGAAGCGATCTCGCGGGAACAGAAGCTGAAGCTCGAAGTCGCCGAGGCCGCGGCCGAGGTCGCCACGCGAAACGATCGCTGGAACGAGATCCAAACCGAGATCGGCGAGCTGGCCAGCGCGATCGAGCTGGCGCGGGTCGCTGGCGAAGAGCATCGCCGGACCCTCAACCGGCGGCGCGACGAGATCGCGGCGCTCAAGGTTCGCCTGCAGGGGGTCACTGAGCGAGTGACGGTGCTGGAGGATCTGCAGCGTCGTCAAGAAGGGGTCTCGGGGGGCGTCCGTTCGGTGCTGGAAATGCTCCGCGGGTCGCTGCATGACGATGGCCCGTTGACCGATTGCCTCGGGATCATCGCCGACCTGTTTCAGACGGACGTCCACGTCGCGCCGCTGATCGATGCCGTGCTCGGAGATAAGGCCCAATACGTCGCGGTCCGGGGCGGGCGTTTTCAGCAAGCCGTGGTCTCGGGCGAGATCACGCTGGGCGGGCGCATCGGCCTGATTCGTATCGACGAATTGCCCCCGCGCCGGCCGGGCGATCGCATTCGGCTCGACGCGCTCAAAGGGGTGATCGGTCGGGCCGACCGGCTGGTTCAAACCGATAGGCACCTTCAACCACTGGCCAAGCACCTGCTGGGGACCACTTGGCTGGTCGATAACTTAGCGACCGCGATCGGATTGCGACGGCTCAGCGGCGCGGGGCTGCGGTTCGTCACCAGCCGCTGTGAACTGCTGGAACCGGATGGCAGTGTGGTCATCGGTCCGCCCGAGGCAGCCGCCGGCTTGGTGAGTCGACGGAGCGAATTGACGGCGGCGCACGAAGAACGCAAGCACTACCGTTTCCAACTCCGCGATTGTGAATTGGAAGCCGAGCGATTGGCCGAGCGGCTAGACCAGGAAGAAGCGGAACTGGGGCGTTTGGAACAGCAGCATCGGGCACTGATCGTCGAGCGGGCCGGCTGCGAAGCGAACCGGGTACACGCCACCGACCGCCTTCGCGCTCGCAACGAAGCTTGGGCCGCGGCGGTGGCCGAGCTGGGCCAGATCCGCGAACGGATCGAGTCGTTGATCGCCGAACAACGGCGGGTAGCCGAACGGCGGGCCGCCGAAGCGGCGCGGTTGGCTCACATCGAATCCGAAACGCAGCGCTGCGACGCCGCCCTAACCGCCGCTAGCGAAGCGCTCCGCGAAGTCACCAGTCGACTGATGTCCGGGTCGGTCGACGTGGCCCGCGCCGAGCAGAAGGTCGAGGCGATCACGGCGACAATCCGACAGCAGCAGCGAGATCAAACGCAGCGCGAAGCGGCGGTCGAGGAAGTCCGGGTCCAGCGACGCGAAGACTCGGCGCGGTGCGATGAGATCTCGCTCCGCATCCTCGGGGCCGGTGCCGCGCTCGCCGATCTGGCGCTGCGTGACGAATCGCTGGAACGGGAATTGTTGGAACTCGCCCACAAGGCCGCCGAAGTCCGCGCGGGTGGCCGCGCGGTTCAGAAGGCCTACGACGCCGCGGTCAAACACGCGACCGAGGCGACGCAAACGCTGCATCAGGTCTCGCGGACGCTCGACACCGCGACGATGCGACGCCAAACACTCGCCGAACGGTTGCTCGAAGACTACGAGATCGATCTGGAAACCGCGGAGCCGCCGGAAGAGCTGCAGCCGATCGAGGATCGCGAGGCGGTGGAAGAGGAAATCCAACACCTTCGCGCTCAGCTGCAGAAGACCGGGTCGGTCAACATGGAAGCGTTGGAAGAGCTGCAAACCCTGCAGGCCCGCTACGACGAATTGCATGGCCAGTATCAGGACCTGACGGCCGCGAAGGATTCGCTGCACAGGGTGATCGGCAAGATCAACGCGGAAAGCCGTCGGTTGTTCGTCGATACGCTGGAGGCGATCCGAGTGAACTTTCAGCGGCTGTATCGCAAGTCATTCGGCGGCGGTACCGCGGACCTGATCCTGGAGGATTCGGACGACCCGTTGGAGGCCGGCGTCGAGATCATCGCCACGCCGCCCGGCAAGCCGTCGTTCAACAATTCGCTGCTGTCAGGCGGTGAGAAAGCCTTGACCGCGGTTTCGCTGCTGATGGCGATCTTCCAGTTCCGTCCCAGTCCCTTCTGCGTGCTCGACGAGGTCGACGCGCCTTTCGATGAAGCCAACATCGGTCGATTCGTGACGGTGCTCAACGAGTTTCTCGACAACACCAAGTTCGTCGTCGTCACCCACAGCAAGAAAACGATGACCGCCGCCACGACGCTGTATGGCGTTACGATGCAGGAGTCGGGCATCAGCAAACAGGTCTCGATCCGCTT
>DITY01000190.1:0-9649 GCA_002422955.1 Planctomycetaceae bacterium UBA6172 | reverse complement strand
CCAAGCCTCCCAGCCGATCGGCGATGTGTGAAACAGGCGATTCATCGCGGAAGTATGCGTGAACAGGATTTGCAACCCGAGCATCACCAGCGCCCCGGCGATCGCCGCCGGATTGGAAAACAGACCGATCCGAAACATCGATCGTGTCAGGGAGCGGCAATTGAACAGGTAGAACAGTTCGCCGATCACGATCACGTTCGCGGCAGCCGTCTGGGCCTGAGCCAAGGTGGCCCCTTGGACGTCGAGCATCCATTCGAACAGCCCGAACGAGCCGACCAACAACAACAGGCTGACCAACCCGATTCGTTTGAGCAGCCCCGCGTTCAGGATCGGCGCCCCGGGCCGACGCGGCGGACGCTCCATGATCCCTGGTTCCTTCGGCTCGAATACCAGCATCAAACCGAGCGTCAGCGCGGTCATCATGTTGATCCACAGAATCTGGATCGGCGCGATCGGCAATTGCGTCCCCAGCAGGACCGCGAACAGGATGACCATCCCTTCGCCGATGTTCGTCGGCAAGGTCCAGACGATGAACTTGGTGAGGTTGTCGAAGACGCCCCGGCCTTCCTCGACGGCGGCGCGGATCGAGGCGAAGTCATCGTCGGTCAAGACCATGTCGGCGGCCTCCCGCGCGACATCCGTGCCTCCCTTGCCCATCGCCACCCCGATGTCGGCCTGCTTCAAGGCCGGCGCGTCGTTGACGCCATCCCCCGTCATCGCCACCACGTTGCCGCTGGCTTGCAGGGCGCGAACCAGACGCAACTTCTGCTCCGGCGCGACACGGGCGAAGACCGCCACCCGATCGGCCACATCGATCAATTGTTCGTCGCTCAGTTCAGCGATCTGTTGCCCCGTCATTGCCACCACGGGATCCGAGCCCGAACGCGTGGGCTCGGAGATTTCATCGGCCCCGACGATTCCTAACTGTTTGGCGATCGCTGCCGCGGTCAAGGCGTGATCCCCGGTGATCATCTTGACCTGAATGCCGGCGGACTGGCAGTCCTGCACGGCCTGCAGAGCCTCCGGTCGCGGCGGGTCGATCATCGCCTGCAATCCGAGGAAGACGAGCCCCTGGCGCAGATCGCCGTGGTGCAACGCGGCCTGCTCCGCGGGCATCTCCTTCAGGGCGAACGCCAGGACCCGCAAGCCTTGCGCCGCGAGATCCGCGACTTGCGCGTGAACCGCTTCGGGATCGAGTGGCCCGGGATGACCGGTCAGATCCAACGCCCGATCGCACCGCTGCAAGATCGATTCGACGGAGCCCTTGGCGTACATCAGCCGACCACGGTCAAAACCCGAATCGTGCAGCGACGCCATGTATTGGTTTTCCGACTCGAACGGGATCGAATCGATCCGCGGAAACTCCTCCAGCAGCAACTCAGCCCCGATGCCAGCCTTCGCGGCGACGACCAGCAATGCCCCTTCGGTCGGGTCCCCTTGGATCTCACCCTCGCCATCTCGCTCGATCAGTTGCGAGTCGTTGCAGAGCACCCCCGCCCGCAAACACTCCAACAACGAGACACGACGATGAAGGTCATGGATGGACACTTCCACTTCGCCCGACACCTCCACTGCGCCTGCGCTCGCCTCTTCTGGGGAATCGCCATCGGCCGGGCTGGCCTGTCCCCAGGTCTGCAATTTCCCTTCGGGGCGGTAGCCGACGCCCGTGACGGTGAAGGATTCTCCGCCCGCCCACATCGCGGTCACTGTCATCTGGTTCTGTGTCAGCGTGCCAGTTTTGTCCGAACAGATGACGGTGGTGCTACCGAGTGTCTCGACGGCTGGCAAACGGCGGATGATCGCCTGTCGTCGCGCCATCCGCGCCACGCCGATCGCCAGCGTGATCGTCACCGCCGCCGGCAAGCCTTCGGGAATCGCGGCGACCGCCAAGGCGACCGAGGCCATGAACATGTCGACGGCCGATTGCCCCCGCAACGTGCCAACGGCGAAGTTGACCGTGGCCAGTCCCAGGATGATGTAGAGCAACACCTTGCTCAGGTGTGTGATCCGCTGGGTCAGCGGGGTTTGAATGTCATCCGCCCCGGCGATCAGTGCGGAAATTCGCCCCACCTCGGTCTGATTGCCGGTGGCGACCACCAGCCCAGCCCCTTGGCCGGAGGTGACCAGCGTCGAGGCGAACGCCAGGTTCGTGCGATCAGCCGCCACGACTTCCGCGGCCAGCAACTCGAGGTCTTTCTGGACCGGTACCGATTCACCCGTCAGCGCCGCTTCGGCGATCTGCAACTCCCGACAACGGAGCAGTCGCAAGTCGGCGGGCACCTTGTCGCCCGACTGCAACAACACCAGATCGCCCGGAACGATGGCGGCCGAATTCAGTCGGGTCTTGTGGCCATCGCGGATGACAACCGCCTCGGTCACCAACGTCTGACCCAAGGCTTCGATCGCCTTGATCGCTTTGCCTTCTTGAATGAAACCGACGATCGCGTTGACGAGGACGACGCCGAAAATGACCGCGGCATCTGTCCACTCCCGCAACGCGAGCGTGATGACGACGGCAATCAGCAGAATGTAAATCAGAGGTTGATGAAACTGCAGTAGAAATCGCAACACGGCGCCTTGGCCACGACGGGCCGTGAGCACGTTCGGGCCGTAGCTCCGCAACCGCTCGGCAGCGACCTCCGCGCTCAAACCCCGATCCGAATGGCTGGAAAAGTTCGCAACGACCTGCTCGGCCTTCAAGTGATGCCAAGCCGTTTGCTCTTCGTGATCCATGCCCTTCCTATCCTTCGAGATTGAGCGCGCGTTCAGCCCTCGGTCATCGATTGCGTGTAGCCCGCCGTCCAAATGCGATAGCGAACCTCAGCTCCCTTAGGAACATAGACCACCACCGGAAGCTTGCTATTGTAGCGGATCAAGAACGGCTCTCCGCCGAGGCGAATGAAGCGGTCGACCTTGGGCGCATCTGGCTCGACCCCGATCAGGGTCCCGCCCATCGGCCCCAGGGTGGCGACGTCGAAACGCGGAAAGCCCCAACCCGGAATGCTCGATTCGACAATCTTCCCGGCGAAGAAAAAGCGATTCACGTCGTCGACTTGAACCGTCTTGCCAATGATCAACTCCACCTGAAAATCGAACTCGTCCTCTTGCGCGGGCAACCGCAACACATGGCGGACCTGTCCCTCGGCGGCTGGCTCAAAGGCCTTCATGTCATCTTGAGCAAGAACGGCGCTGCATGGCAGCGAACCGCTGAAAAGCATGAGCAAGCTGAAGATTGGCCTGAACATTCGCGAGGTCTCCGAGTGGGATGTACAAGAACGAGCTGTGGGACGGGACACGCGCCGGCCCACTCCCAAGCATTTTCGCGACCCGGGTACGGCTGTCGAGCGGTGGACCGATGAGTTATCCCAACAAAAGCAAAGACCTCCCGGGGTGAGCCGGGAGGTCCATGCGTTTCATTCATCGAGCCGAGCGAATCCCGGACAGGAAATCGCTTTCTAGACCTGGCCGCCGCCGAACATGCTATCGAGCGTTTCGCTCGACTTCGGCGGCTTGCTGACCGCGGGGGCGGGTGCTTCGCCACCGGCCAGCAGCGGGAAGCTCGCTTCCAGCGTCGACGGCGCTTCGGACAGCTGTTCCAGTGCCTCGCGACGGAAGCTGACTTCGGCATCCTGGTACATCCGGAAGCCGGTCCCGGCCGGAATCAAGTGACCCAGGATGACGTTTTCCTTCAGGCCGACCAGCTTATCGACCTTACCGGCCAAAGCCGCTTCGGTGAGCACCTTGGTCGTTTCTTGGAACGACGCGGCGCTGATGAAGCTGCTCGACTGGACGGCCGCCTTGGTGATCCCCAGCAACTGGGTGCTGGCGGTCGCCGATTTCGGCTTCTTGCCCTTGGCGGGCTGGCCCTGCATCGCTTCGGCCTCGGCGTTCTTTTCTTCCAACACCACCTTGGGAATGATCGACCCTTCGGTCAAATCGGTATCACCCGGGTTGGAGATCTTGACGCACTTGGCCAGCTCCATGTTGACGCGGCGGAAATCGAATCGGTCCATGATCATGCCCGGCAACAGGCTCGAATCGCCCGCGTTCTCGATCTTCACCTTACGCAACATCCGCGCGATGATGACTTCGAGGTGCTTGTCGTTGATTTCGACCTTCTGGATCCGATAGACCTGCTGGATTTCGTGCAACAGGTATTGCTGCACGGCCTCTTCGCCCGACACCCGCAGGATGTCGTGCGGGACCAACGGACCATCGACGAGGGCTTGGCCCGCTTCGACGATGTCGCCGGTATGGACCAAGAACCGCTTGCCGGCGGGGACTAGGTGTTCACGTTCGATTCCGGACTCGCTGCGGACGACGATCTTGCGTTTGCCGCGGCTCCGTTCGTTCATGATCTCGACTTCGCCATCGATTTCCGCGATCACGGCCGGATCCTTCGGCTTCCGGGCTTCGCAGATTTCGGTGACCCGCGGCAGACCGCCGGTGATGTCAGAAACCCCACCGGTTTCACGCGGGTTTTCCGCCAACACGGTACCGGGGGCGATCTCATCGCCATCGTTGACCTTGATGCTGGCCCGTTCCGACAGGTACTGCACGTCGACCGCATGGCCCGATTCGTCTTGAATCGTGATCTGCGGGTGATGCTCGCCCTTGTGCTCGATGATCACCATGCGGTTCTGGCCGCTCGTCTCGCGTTCGTAACGCATGGTGACCCCTTCGATCACGTCGTCCAAGCGGACCTTACCGCCGTAGGCCGAGATGACGGGGATCGAGTACGGGTTCCATTCGCACAGCACCTGATTTTCCTTGACCTGGTCGCCGTCGGCTACCCGCAGTTTCGATCCGGTGGGGATCGCGAACGATTCGATCTCGCGACCGCGATCGTCCACGACGCTGATCTCGCCGTTCCGGGTCAACACCACGTCCAGCCCTTCGTTGTTGCGAACGACCCGCATGCGGGTCAAACGGACGGTGCCACCCTTCTTGCACTTCAGGTCGCTTTCTTCCAGAACCTTCGAAACGCTACCACCGATGTGGAACGTACGCATGGTCAACTGGGTACCCGGCTCCCCGATACTCTGAGCCGCGATGATCCCGACGGCCATCCCTTCTTCGACAAGCGCCCCGGTCGACAAGTCCATGCCATAGCAGCGGCGGCACAACCCGAGCGGCGCGTCGCAGGTCATCGGCGAGCGGACTTGAATCTTGTCCAAGCCCAATTCGGCAATGCGGCGGGCGATTTCGGAGGTGATCATCTCGTTCTCGGCGACGATCATCTCGTCCTTGAACGGGTCGATGATCGACTGTCGGCTAACACGGCCGGTGATCGAGTCGACGAGTTTCACTTCGACCGTCTCGCCACGATAGACCGTGCCCTTGGTGATCCCTTGGGTGGTGCTGCAATCATCCAGCGTGATCACGACGTTTTGGGCGACGTCGGCCAACTTACGGGTCAAGTAACCGCTGTCGGCGGTCTTCAGCGCCGTATCGGCCAACCCCTTCCGCGCCCCGTGGGTGCTGGAGAAGTACTCGAGCACCGACAAGCCTTCGCGGAAGTTCGCCTTGATCGGCGTTTCCAGAATCTCGCCGTTCGGCTTGGCCATCATCCCTCGCATACCGGCCAACTGACGGATCTGCTCCTGACCACCTCGAGCACCGGAGTTCGCCATCAGGTATACCGGGTTGACGTAGGAACCGTCACCACGGCTGTCGTTCTTCATGGCTTCCATCATGTCGTGCGTGATTTCGTTACGCACTCGCTGCCACGCATCGACCGCCTTGCCAGCCCGTTCGATGTCGGTCATTTCGCCGCGGCGGAACGCCTTCTGCAACCGCATGACTTCTTCTTCGGCCTTCTTGATGAAAGTCACCTTGCTGTCGGGGGTGACCAAGTCATCGACCGCGAACGAAAGACCGCTGCGGGTCGATTCACGGAAGCCCATCTGCATCATGTCGTCGAGCAGGTTGATCGTCGCCCGCCGGCCCAACCGCTGGTAGCAGTCGCTGATCACGTTGGCCAAGTCGGAGGACTTCATGGCATGGTTGTAGTAATCCATGCCGATCGGCAGCATCATGTTGAAGCGGTTACGCCCCGGGGTCGTCTCAACGATCGTCCCGTAATGATGCCGCTCGCTCGCCTTGGCACTCTTGTCCTTGTCGGCACCTTCCAACTTGAGTTTGCGGTGCTTGGGCAGCCGTAACTTAACCTTGGCGTGCAGGTCGACGACGCCTTGATCGAGCGCCAGTTCCAACTCCGCGGGCGAGCTGAACATCATCCCTTCGCCCTTGCGCCCCGGCAATTCGACCGTCACGTAATAGCAACCCATGACGATGTCCTGCGACGGACTCATGATCGGCTTGCCGTTGCTCGGGGCGAAGACGTTGTTCGTGCTCATCATCAAGGTGTGCGCCTCGACCTGGGCTTCGATCGACAACGGCAAGTGCACGGCCATCTGGTCACCGTCGNNTCGGCTCGAACGCCTGGATGCCGACCCGGTGCAGGGTCGGGGCCCGGTTCAACAACACCGGGTGGTTGGTGATCACCTGCTCGAGGATATCCCACACCTCTTCGTCCTTGCGTTCCAACATCTTCTTCGCCGACTTGATCGTGTCGGCATGACCCAACTCCTTAAGCCGGCGGATGATGAACGGCTGGTACAATTCCAACGCGATCTTCTTGGGCAAACCGCACTGGTNNGCCATCAGCTTGGGCAAACCGCACTGGTGCAGCTTCAGACGCGGCCCCACGACGATCACGCTACGGCCCGAGTAATCGACCCGTTTGCCGAGCAGGTTTTCGCGGAATCGACCCTGCTTCCCCTTGATCATGTCGGTCAACGACTTCAGCGGCCGATTGCTCGAACCGAGCACCGGACGCTTGCAGCGGTTGTTGTCGAACAGCGCGTCGACCGATTGCTGCAACATCCGCTTTTCGTTGCGAATGATGACTTCCGGCGCGTTCAGATCGACCAGCTTCCGCAACCGGTTGTTGCGGTTGATGATCCGCCGATAGAGGTCATTCAAGTCGCTGGTCGCGAAGTTGCCACTGTCCAACAACACCAGCGGGCGGAGGTCGGGCGGGATCACCGGGATCACGTCCAACACCATCCACTCGGGGCGGTTGTCGCTGTCGCGGATCGATTCGACGATCTTCAACCGATTGATCAGATCCTTTTTCTTCTGCTTGCTGCCGGTCTCGTGCAAGTCCTTGCGGAGCTGCTCGCTGAGCTTGACCAGATCCAACCGGTTGAGCAATTTGCGGATCGCTTCGGCGCCCATGTCGGCTTCGAACGAACCTTCGCCGTACTGCGCCCGGGCCGCGCGATACTCTTCCTCGTTCAACATCTGCCGCTCTTCCAGGTCGGTTTGACCCGGATCGATGACGACGTAGTCCTGGAAGTAAATCACCTTCTCCAGGCTGTTGGTCTTCATCTCGAGCAGGTTGCCCAAGCGGGAAGGCATCGCCTTGAAGAACCAAATGTGGACGATCGGGGCCGACAGTTCGATGTGACCCATCCGTTTGCGCCGGACGCGGCTATGCGCGACCTTGACGCCACAGCGATCGCAGATCATCCCCTTGTACTTCATCCCGCGGTACTTACCGCAGGCGCATTCCCAGTCCTTCTCCGGTCCGAAAATACGTTCGCAAAACAGCCCATCCTTCTCCGGACGGTAGGTGCGGTAATTGATCGTCTCCGGCTTCTTGACTTCGCCGAACGACCAACTCTTGATGTCTTGCGGGCGGGCCAGCGAGATCTTGACCGCGGCATAATCGTTGATGCGATCGTAGTTGCTGTTTTCGCCAGTCGACATAACGGAGCACTCCTGAAAGATCACCGACCGATTCGACGGTGCGGCGGGACAGATATTCGTGTTTGCGTCCCAAGCCCAAGGGCCCAAGACTAAGTTGACGACCGGCCGCGTGTCGGCCGTCGCCTAGGGTCTCGTGGTCGGTCTCTTCCCCGACCCGATTTGGCTCGCGTAGCGAATCACGACCGCTGGCCAGGAAGCGTCCGAACTTCCCGGTCCGATGCCGCGACAGGGTTCGCCTACAGCGGCCGCTTTTCCAACTGCATGTTCAATCCCAAACCGCGGATCTCGTTGGTCAACACGTCGAAGCTCGCGGGCGTGCCCGCTTCCAGCGTGTTTTCGCCCTTGACCATCGATTCGTAGATCTTGGTGCGGCCTTCGACATCGTCGCTCTTGACCGTCAACAGTTCCTGCAGGATGTAAGCGGCGCCGTAAGCTTCCAACGCCCAGACTTCCATTTCCCCGAACCGCTGACCGCCGAACNNGCATGAACCTTATCGTCGACCAAATGGTGGAGCTTCAACATGTAGATGTAGCCGACCGTCGTCTCTTGACCCAGCGGCTCGCCGGTGCGGCCGTCCATCAAGCGGACCTTGCCGTGACGGGGCAGCCCCGCCTCGACCAGGACTTCGTTGATGTCCGCTTCCGACGCCCCGTTGAAGACCGGCGTGACCGAGCGGAAACCGAGTTTCGCGCCGGCCCAACCCAAGTGAGTTTCCAAAATCTGACCGACGTTCATACGGCTGGGAACGCCCAGCGGATTGAGCAGGATCTGCAGCGGAGTACCATCCGGCAAAAACGGCATGTCCTCGACCGGCAGGATCTTGGAGATCACACCCTTGTTACCGTGTCGACCGGCCATCTTGTCGCCGACACCGATGACCCGCTTGGTCGCGATGTAGACCTTGACCATCTGCAACACACCGCTGCGCAGCTCGTCGCCACGCTTCATGCTGTTCAGCTTGCGGTCACGCTGGTCGATCGCCCGTTCGACGTTCTCCCACTGCTGCTTGTAAACCTTTTCGACTTCCTTCTTGACCGCCGCTTCCTTGACCTGGTCGAGGATGTGATCCAACCGGAAGGTCGACGCCCGCTCGGCGACGTACTTCGGATCCTGGCCATCGGCCAACGGACTGCCTTGAATGTCCTTCAGCTTATGACCGGCCGCGGTCTCCAGATCGCGGACGAACGCTTCGAAAGTGCTCGCGATCTCCGCGTTCCCTTCGCTTTCGGCGATCTTCAATTCCTTCTCGAACGCCTTCCGCTCGTCTTCGCTCAGGCTCATCCGCCGCGAGAACTTCTGCGTGTCGATGACGATCCCTTCGATCCCCGACGGCACTTCCAACGAGTCGTTCTTGACGTCCTCGCCGGCCCGGCCGAAGATCGCGTGCAGCAATTTCTCTTCCGGAGTCAACTCGGTCTTGCTCTTGGGGCTGACCTTGCCGACCAACACGTCGCCGGGGCGAACGTAGGTGCCGACCTGGACAATCCCGGTCTCGTCGAGCGATGCCAACGCCTTTTCCGAAACGTTGGGAATGTCACGCGTGAATTCCTCGCGGCCCAGCTTCGTTTCGCGAATCTCGACTTCGAAATCCTCGATGTGGATCGACGTGTAGGTGTCGTTCCGCACCAACTCTTCGCTGATGATGATCGCGTCTTCGAAGTTGAACCCGTCGAACGACATGAAGCCGACCAACACGTTGCGACCGAGCGCCAATTCGCCATTCTTCGTGGCGGCACCGTCGGCGATGATTTGGCCCTTTTCGACCTTATCACCGATCCGCACGATCGGCTTCTGGTTTTGACAGGTCCGCTCGTTCAGCCCGTGGTACTTCTTGAGATCGTAATGATCGCTGCCGATCTCGATGCGGGTCGA
>DITY01000122.1:492-4710 GCA_002422955.1 Planctomycetaceae bacterium UBA6172 | reverse complement strand
ATGCCGCTGTCGACGCAGTTGGCCGACGGGGTGCGTCAACTGTTGGACGAGGCGAGCCGCGGCCTGCTGCACGAGCCCGAGGTCGAGGCGCTGCGGCCGATCCTGGAGTTGCAGGCCGCCTGGAGTGCCGTGCCGCGGATCGACGAATTGTTGATCGAGACGTTCGAGGATCGCGGGGTTCACCACGCTTGCGTCTACCCGTTCGCGGGACGGCTGGTCCACGAAGGCTTGGCCGCGGTGCTGGCCCATCACTGGAGCCGCCAACGTCCCAGTTCGTATTCGATCGCGGTCAACGATTACGGGTTCCTGATCTCGTCCAGCCACGCCATCGACTCGAACTGGTCGGGGCTGTCCGTGGTCTGGTCAGGGCCTCAGTTGGAAGATCAGATCGCCAGCACCGTCAACGCGACCGAAATGTGCAAGCGGCAATTCCGCGAGATCGCGCGGATCGCGGGGCTGATCCACGGCGGAATTCCAGGTCAACCGAAGCGGGCCAAACACTTGCAGGCTTCGGCGAACATGTTTTTTGAAGTGTTTCGCGAATACGACCCGGGAAACCTGCTTTTGGAACAGGCCCGCCGCGAAGTCTTCGAACTGCAATTCGAGCTGGGACGATTGCGAGCAACGGCGGCGCGGATCGCCGGCTTGAAGTTGGTCGTTCACGAGCTTCGCAAACCGTCGCCGCTCGCCTTCCCGCTGGTCATCGAGAAGATGCGGGACCGGCTGTCCAGCGAATCGCTGGCCGACCGGGTCCGCCGTCTTCAAGCGACGCTCGAGTCGGAAGCGTCACGCACATTTGCTGCACCGTCCCACCGGACTGGCCAACAGACGAAAATCACCGTCGCTCTAGGGGGTACTGATGGGCAATGACAACGCGGTTGTAAGGCAACGTGCAGCCGCCGAAGACGCATCGCGAGGGGTCTTTTCGGACCGCCGGGCGGGACGCGAGGGGATGGGTCGCGAATCGGTTTTCTAGACGATGGGAGTGACGGAACGGTGAGCGGATTCACGACGATCAGGGCGGGTTCGACCGAGCTTGAACTGCACCCGTTCCCGGCGGCGTTTTGGCGGCCGGGGCGAGACCTATTCGTCGCCGACCTGCATTTGGGGAAGGACGCCGCGTTTCGCGCATCCGCCATCCCCGTTCCTTGCGGCCCGGCGAACAAGACGCTCGATCGCCTAGCGACCGCGATCGGGCGGCTGCGGCCCGAACGGGTCTGGATCCTGGGGGACCTCGTCCATTCGGTCCGTTCGTTTACCGATCCGATCCGGGAAGGGTTCGAGCGATTCTTATCCGATCATCCCACGGTCGATTTCTCGCTCGTGTTGGGGAATCACGACCGAGGTATCCGTGACCGGCTGCAGGGGCTGCGGGTCGACGTTTTGGACCCGCCGCACCGCCGAGGTGAGTTCCTGCTGGTGCATGACGCTACGGCGGCGGTCGCGTCGGCAGTGCCGTACGGCATCGGTCACCACGGCGACGGCCCGTTGGTGATCGGCGGTCATGTCCATCCCGCGGTCACGATCGCGGTCGGGGGCGAACGGGAAAAACTCCCTTGCTTCCATCAGCGCGGCGATCGGCTAACGTTGCCGGCCATGGGCGCCTTCACGGGTACCCACCGCATCGAGCCTAAGACCGATGACGAAGTGCATGTCGTCGCCGAGGACAGCGTCATCAGGATCAGCGCAACGCGGCAACGATCCCGACGATAAACAACGTCAACCCAGCCGCCGCCGATGTCGAGCAACTGGTGCGAGGAATTTTACGATTTCCGACCAGACAGGTCGCTTGGTTAGCTGACCCCATGCAGAGTTCGCGCGTCGCTGTGTGCGTGCCGCTGCCCAACGACACATCGTTACCTGTTTCCTAACCCAATCTACCCTAACGGCTGGCAGAGAAAAAAGACGCATCCCGACGTTTGATCCGGCCCCGTGCCCTCGCCGCCATCCGATACACCCAACGTTTGCTCGCCGCACCAATCCACACAAGCATTCGCTTGGCCCTGAGGCAGTCGCCATTCGTCCCAGAAGGGGCAGGAATACGATGGCCGGGGACCTATCCCGTAACACCGAGCAACCCGGCAACTTTGAGACCATGTCGATCGAGAGTTCCTGCCGAGCGTTCCTGCATGGGTGCTCGGTGGCCTTGGCGATTCAGATTGTTTTACCGAGGCCTGCAGTGCTAGCTCTGACGGTTCGCCTTGTTTCAGTTTTCTTGGTGCTGATACCGATCTCTGCAGCGGCCCAGTACCCGTTGCGTTCGCTTTTGGAGGGCGGTACCGCCGGTAATGGAGAGCAAGCGGAAGACGAAATCGTAACGGATCGCGACTCGTTCACGCCTTCTACGAGTACCGTTGGTCGACAGCGTCTGATGGTCGAATCGGCTTACTCGATGATCGACAACCGCCACGTGCCCGAGACTCACAGTTTACCTGAACTCGTGGTCCGATACGGCGCGTCCGACTGGCTGGAACTCCGATTCGGAACGAATTACGAGATCGGTGGTACGGGTAATCCGGTGTCTGCGAACATCCCTGACAATCTTGACGAGGAACCGGGGTTGGAAGAAGAGTCCAACGTTTCCTACGGACTGAAAATCGCACTACTCGAACAGGACGACTGGATTCCAGAAGTCGCGGCCATGGTGCAGGCGTTTACACCGACAGCAGGCGAAGCGACCGCCACACAAATGGCGGTGACCTATGTTTCCGGGTGGACATTCGCCAACGGATGGACCTGGGATTCGGCATTGCGTTACAGCACGGGAAGCTTGGAAGAAGATCAATTCAACGTTTGGTCCCCCTCGACCGTGCTAAAGGTCCCAGTTGGTGAACGGTGGAACGCTCACATCGAATATTTCGGGATCTTCAGTGATGGTCGCGATCGCGAGAGTGCCCAGTACTATGTCAGCCCGGGTGTGCATTACCTGATCACGCGAGATTGGGAACTTGGCGTTCGCTTGGGCGCGGGTTTGAACGACCAGTCAGCTAACTTCTTCACCAACGTCGGTGGCGGATACCGTTTTTGACAAGGTTTTAACTCATTAGCCTTATGCCACAGACAGGGTTGGCGCGTCGGGCAGCCTGAGGATCAGTGTTTCTGCACCGGCTTCTGGGCAGTCTTTTAGGGCCCGGACTGACGACTCACGATGAACCGCTGATCGGAAAGATTGACTCAAGCATTCCGACCACCCCCGCTCCCGCACCCATGGTCCGAGTACCCTCTTGACCTATCGACGGGGGAACACGGCAGGGCTTAAAATCGCGGCGCCGCTGCGCGATCCATGACGACTTGTAGGCCGAGCGCCCCGGCCCAGATGGCTCGTCAAACGGACAACAACGGGGCATTAGGAGCTTGACACCCGCAAGCCACCATCCAAGCCGAACCTTCCGTTTCATCCCGACGTTAACCCCGAAGCCGGATTAGACATGTTCCGCTGAATCGATCCGAAAATACGATCGACACCAGCAGAGACCGGGCTCTGAACGAGCGTCACTCGCGTCACACGCGTTTGAGCCACATGAACTGATAGGGGGCCAACTTGACCGGGGCCGACGTGGCCACCGTGTCGCCCGTGATCAGATTCTCGAAGAAACGGCCCAGCCCGGCCGTTCGCAAGCGATTGGCGGACACTTCTTGGTCCGATTCCGAAAAGTTGGCCAGCACGATCAGCCGATCACCGTCGTTTTGACGCAGGTATCCCAGCACGGCCGTCGAGTCGGTGGGAATCAGTTCCATCGACATCCCGCCCAGCGCCGGCAGGCCTTTGCGGAGCGTGATCAGATGTTTGAGCGAACGGAAGATGCGTCGGCGACTTTCGGCGTCTTCGTGGCTCTCGGTCAACCATTCCCAGCGCATTTTGGGGCGGTGGATCCAGCGTGAATCGCCCGCCTTCGCCGGGTCTTTCACGAAGTCATAATCGTTGATGGTACCCCATTCTTCGCCGAGATAAAGCAACGGGATACCACCGATGCTGAGCGTCAGGGAGTTCATCAGCAGGATCCGGCGGATCGCCAATTCCTTCCCTTCGGCATCGTCTTCGTCGATCGCCTTTTCCAACCCGGCCAGCGACGCCATCGTGCCGCTGATCCGCATGTCGCCGGTTTCGGAGTTGTGTTGAAACGGCACCCCGCGGGCAAACGATCCGGGGAATTGGCCAGTATAAAACTGGTTCAAGAACTGGCGATGGTCGAACGCGTTGATGCCGACCGCGGCGGC
>DITY01000122.1:0-482 GCA_002422955.1 Planctomycetaceae bacterium UBA6172 | reverse complement strand
ACCAGCAGGCGTGTGGAGCGCGTGGCCAAGCTCTCCCAGCAGAGCGCCATCAGCGTCGGGTTATAGGACAATTGACACTCATCCGGGCTGATGTATCGAACCACCTCGTCCGGATGCACGATCGCTTCACTTTTGAACAACAGTCCCGGCGCCGCCATCCGCGTTACGGCGTTGAACGCTCGGATCAACTGATGAGCCTCGGTCAGGTTTTCGCAGTTCGTGCCGAGACGTTTCCAGATGAACGCGACCGCGTCGAATCTCAAGATGTCGACGCCCGTGTTGGCGATGAACAACATCTCCGCCAACATCGCCTGGAAGACCGCCGGATTGGAATAGTTCAAATCCCACTGAAAGCTGTTGAACGTCGTCCAGACCCAACGTTCCAACGTGTCGTGCCAGGTGAAGTTTCCCTTCCGTACGGTCGGGAAAATCGATCGCAACGTCCGCTCATACGCATCCGGCATCTGGCGATCGGGAAACAG
>DITY01000112.1 GCA_002422955.1 Planctomycetaceae bacterium UBA6172 | reverse complement strand
GAGGGGTGGGAGTCGAGTCGGTCACGGCTAGTGGGCGCGGGGGCTACTCGGTGCAGGGCGTTCGGATCGGCCGCCGTGGGTTCGGCTGGGGTCAGAACGGAGGGTCGTTGGCGGGTCTGCCGTCACCGCTGCTGAAGATGCTGAACGGTAGCACGAGTTGGCGGGTCTGCGCGATCAGCCGCGTCAGTTGTGCGGGTGTCGGATCGGGTGCTGGCGACACGAAGTAATCGTCCTCGATCCCCAAGGCGTGGCGGCGGATTCGAGCGGAGTCAGGATTGGCATCGAGGAACGAATCGGCGAACTCGAAATCGCGATCCCACAGGATGGCGGAGACCAAGTAATCGATCCAATCCTCCCACTGATCGAGTGGCAGTTGCGCGAGGTCGATGTCGCTCAGGTCTTCGTCCCACTCCCCCGGGCCGATCGTTTCGCGGCAGGCATTCAAGACCCAGCGTCGCCATTGGACGGGCGACGTTCCCTCGCCGTTGGGGGAGACGATCGGATCATCGTGACCGGAAAAAAAGTCGACTTCGATTTCGATCCGATCACGGACTTCGCAGTAGATCGCGGCGATCGTGGCATCGACAACCGCCGACAGTTTGGCGGTGGGCAACGCCAAGGGAGTGAGCAAGTATTTCGCCGCCAGATGCAGCATGGCAACCCGCTGGCCGATGCTGAGCGCGTCGTAGACCGAGATCCCGGTATGCAGCGCGGCGGTGAGGGTCTCTTCATCTGACTCGTCATCCACTTCCGTGTAATCGAGCATCAGATCGATCATCGTCTCGATCGCGTTGGCGACGAGCACGGCTTCGCTGCCGGTTAATGTTCGTTCTCCTCCGCTGGTCGGCCACATCGAACGGACTCCATTAAGATTTGGTCGCGGATGAGAAAGCGGCGAACCGGGTGCGGCCCCGCCAGAGAGCGCCATGATACTTGCGGGCGGGGCACAGGAAAGCGGCGTTGGGGGGTGAAAACATCGAGAAAATTGGCGGCTCGACATTTCGTCCCAAACGGGAAAAATTACCCGAATTATCTCGCATTCCCCCAATCGCATCGTGTAGACTTTCGCGCGGTGGTCTGTTCCACCATCGCATTTACACGTCGGGGAAAGGTCCTTCCTAATTCGCAATCTCTGATCCCTCATCGCCGTCTCGGTCTGTCGCCGAGGGCTTTCCGGGTTGTCGGTTTTCCAAGCTTTTGGTCGGCCCCGTTTTTGTCTTCGTTCGATTTGCCGTTGCGGATGCGAGGGGCTCAGTGCCCTCCACCAACGGCTTCTCTTTCTCTTGCATCTGGCATGAGCGAGCGAGGGACATTGGGTCCGGCGGGACCTGAGTATTCGGTGACGATGTTTTCGGAAGCGTTCGATTCTCGGCGGCGGGCGTCGCTCGATCACTTCGGACGTCGTTCGTCAGTTAGGCCTTTGGTTGGGGCTCACGTTAGGGGCCCAAGGATTGAGAGATGGGTAAGAGAATTTACGTTGGTAATTTGTCGTTCAATACGACTTCGGACGATCTGCGTCAGACGTTTGGGGAGTACGGACAAGTTTCCAACGCCTCGGTCGTTTCGGACCGAGAAACGGGCCGTAGTCGTGGCTTCGCTTTTGTCGAGATGGACAGCGGAGCCGACGAAGCGATTGCCGCGCTGAACGGCCGTGAGCTGTCGGGGCGGACCCTGACCGTCAATGAAGCCCGGCCTCGCGAAGAGCGTGGCGGTGGAGGAGGCGGCGGTGGCGGCTACCGCGGCGGTGGAGGCGGCGGCGGTGGCGGTGGCTATCGCGGCGGTGGTGGCCGTGATCGCGACTATTGATGTCAGCGATCGGACGCCGGTCCGTCAATCGTTGGCCTGTTTCGCGTGAGCGCTGGGAAGCTCCCGTCGATCGGTCGCGATGATCGGATGTAGGCGTCCGTGGAGACGCGGGTTGCGAGTCTTGTCCTCGCCCGATGCATTTGCCAGCCAACCCTGCGGTGCGTCAGCAACAACCTCCCGATCCCCTTCTCAATCCTCGGTCCTTGTCGGGTTTCAGAACCCGGCAAGGATTTTTTCTAGGCGGGCATGATTGAGCGGTTTGACCAGATGGGTGTCGAAGCCCGCTCGCATCACCAGTTCGTGATCCGAATCTTGGCCATAACCGGTCAGCGCCACCAGACGCAGTTCACCGGCGGGAATCTGCTGTCTGACCCGGCGGGCCACTTCGTAGCCATCGAGTTTGGGCAGACCGATATCGACGATCGCCAACTCGGGGCGGTCCTGCAAAATCATCTGCAGGCCGGCTTCACCGTCCGCGGCCGAGGTGACCTCGTAATCGTCGGCTTCCAGGAGCGCCACCAACATCTTGCGGGCGTCCTCGATATCCTCGACGACCACGATTCGCTTAACCTTCCGGCCGCCCTTGGAAGAAATCTTGTTCCCGCCGCGCTGCTCCTTGGGTCGCCGCGCGGAGAGTGGCAGTTCGACGATGAACTCGCTCCCCTTACCCAGCCCGTCGCTGCGGCCGGTGACGGTGCCGCTGTGAAAGTCGATGAGCTTGCGGACCAGGTGCAAGCCGAGCCCCATGCCGCCGCCGGACCGATCGAGGGTCGAATCCTGCTGGGCGAACATTTCGAACAGCGATTCGATCTGTTCGGGGTCCAGGCCGACGCCGGTGTCGCGAACGCGAATCACGCCGACTTGATCCTTGCGTTCCAGCACCACGGTGATCCGTCCGCCATCGCCGGTGTACTTGATGGCGTTGTTGAGCAGATTGACCACGATCTGCACCAGGCGGCTGCGGTCGCCGAACACCTGCAACGATTCGTCACAATAGGTCACGGTGATCCGCTGCCCGCGTGAATCGGCGAGGGCCTTTTGCGATTCGATCGCCTCGTCGGCGATGCTGGCGAGATCGACGTTGGCCTTTTCCAACTTGATTTTACCGGTCGTGATCCGGCTGACGTCGAGCAGGTCATCGAGCAGCTCGGCCATTTGGCGGGCTTGGCGGGAAACGATCGAGATCCCGTTTTGGTACAGCTTGGAAAGCGTCCGGCGTTTGCCGAGCACGGCGCAGGTGTTCAGGATCGCGCCCAGCGGGTTGCGAAGTTCATGCGACAACATCGCCAGGAATTGATCCCGTTGGCTGATCGCCGATTGCAGCCCATTCTCAAAATCCTTGCGGACCGAAATGTCTTCGATGAATTTGTGAAAGGCGATCGGATTACCCGCGGCGTCGCGTTTGATCGAGACGTTGACCGAGACCCAGACGGTGCGGCCATCGCGGTGCAGGTAACGCTTTTCCAACTGATAGGCGTCTTTCTCGCCACTCAGCAATTCGTCGCGCAGCGGCTTTTCGCGGACCAGGTCGTCGGGATGCGTGAGCTCCGCGAAGGTGCGTTGGGAGAGTTCCTGGAGCGAATAGCCGACGACTTCGCAGAGCCGTTTGTTGGCCATCGTGATTCGCCCGTCCAGCCCGCAGTGGGCCACGCCGATCGCACAGCTTTCGAACGCTTCGCGATAGCGGGTTTCGCTCTGTTGGATCAGCTGATCCTTTTCCCGCAGCGCGGTCATGTCGCGACACAAGCCCCGGGCGCCGATCAACTGTGCGTCGTTGTCGTAAATCGCCATCGCGCACAGCGAAACCGGCAGCGTGCCGCCGTCGTTGCGGCGGAGTTCGAGCTCTTCGCCATGCAGCATGCCGTGTTCGCGGAGTTGCTCCATGCAGCCTTTCGCCTTTTGCCGCGAGCATTCGCTGGGGAAATCGAGGATCGAGCGGCCGATGATCTGCTCGCGGGAGAGCCCGAGTTGCCGGCCCATGCTCTCGTTGCAATCGGTGATCACGCCATTCTGGGCATCGATCGAAAAATACATTTCGGGCGATTGGTCATAAAACGCCTGCAGCATCCGCTCGCTCTGCGACAGCCGGCGGACCCATTCGGCCCGATCGGAGACGTCGCGTTCGATGGTCGAGATCCCGACGACTCGATGTTCGGAGTCGTAGATCGGCGACAGGCGGACGGAGACACGCACCAAATCGCCGCCCTTGGTGACCCGGGATGCGTCGAAGTGATTCGCGTGCTGGTCGCGGCGGAGCACGAGTTGAAAATTCCGCCGCTCTTCGACTTCCGATTCCGGCACGATCAGGTCGGCCGTGACGCCGATCGCTTCCGCCGCCGAAAAGCCATACAAATCCTCGGCGGCGGCGTTCCAGGTCACGATCCGATTTTCGGTATCGCGGCTGATGATCGCGTCGGCGCTGGAATGGACGATGTTCGACAGCAGCGTGCATTCCCGCCGCTTGCGTTCGAGCGACGACAGGTCGATCAGGGTCAGCATCAAGCCGGCGCTGCCCGCGGGTTCGCCGAGCGGATTGACCCGCGCCAGGTGATAAGTCCCCTGGCGTTCCGGATGGATCTCGAACTCGTCCGGGTCTCCGGTCCGCAGCGCTTGAACCAGTCGGTCGACCAAGTCGCCCGAATCGATGCCGCCCGCGAAGGTGCGAAACCCGCGGCCGACATCCTGGGGCAGCAGCCCGAACAGGGACGCGGCGGGCCGCGAAAATCGCTGAATCCGCAGTTCCGGGTCGAGCACGAGCAGGGCCAATCGATTGGCGTCGCACAACGCTTCGATCGGTTCGGGAAGCGGGAGGTCGGATGTCCAGTCCGTCGCACTTTCGCGGACGACCTGCGCGCCGCTGGGCGGCATCTCGATGTAGCCGCGGTAACCCGAGAGCGACGGTTGTCGCCGCGGCTTGGCTGGCGACGATTGGTATTCCGTCCCACCGTTGTCGGCCGAGATGCGTGGTTCCGCCTCCTCGATCTCGATCGAAAAAAAAGTCTGCTCGCGGTTGCGGTGCGGTACCGGCGAGACCCGCGCGCGGAACCAAAACGGTTCGGCCGTTCCCTGCCCCTGAGCGACTGCCCCTTCGCCGGGACGGTCCGGCCGCTCGTTCGTGACGAGGTCATCGAAGTCGTCGATCGCGATCGGCGGGGTCAACACCGTCTGGCCGGTGGAGGAACACCGCGTCAGCGCTTCCCCGACGGCCGGGCGAAAGGGTTCCAACAACAATTCCATCAGATCGTGTGACGGGCGGCGGGCGGCGATCCTCAAAAAGCGATCGGCACCGGCGAAGGTATCGACCACCTGGCTCCGGGCGTCGATCAGGATCATCGGCGGCATGAAACGATCGAGCAGCGTGTCGTAAAACCCGAGGAGCAGCCGCAGCCGTTTCGCTTCCTCCGCATCACTCGGCCCCGCCGCCGTGGACACGCCTTCCGGTTGAAGCTCGATGAGCGACGATTCGCGGATCATCACATCCCTCCTTGGAGACTAGGTTCGTTGCTCCGCCGATCGCATTCCGCCCGCCAGACTCAGACGGCCGAGGCCGCGCGAGATCGGGTCTTGGAAATCGGCATTGATTCCGAATGCCTTTGGTTATAACCTTCCGCAGTAGTCGGCTCAAGGATTCGAGTCGGAGAAGTAACGGAATCAACGCAGGGATGCGGTTCAATCGACCCGCGGGATTCTATCTGAAGGCGTTCTGCCTCACGGATTCGGTGCCACGGGTCTACCATTCGGGCCACTTAAGGTTGGAGACCTGCGATGTTGGTACTTTCACGGCGGGAACAGGAGTCGATCGTTTTTCCGAAGTTGGGAATTCGTATCGAGGTCACTCGAATTCGTGGCAAGGCGATCTCGGTGGGGATTGAAGCCCCCGAGTCGGTGCGAGTGCTGCGCGGCGAGATCGCGACCCTCGAGGACCTGGCAATGGGACGCAGCGACACCGATGTCGCCGCGAGCTTCGCGAACGGGGAGACGGCGATCACCGGCGGCGACCAGCTGGCCACGGCGCCACGCGACGCGGCGGCGCGGGAACGCGAACACGAATTGCGGAATCGCATCAATACGCTGACGCTGGCCCTGCATCTGATCAAGAAGAAAGCCAGCCGCGACGACGGCTTGGTCGACGACTCGCTGCTGAGCGGCGCCATCGACGAATTGGCGTTGATCGAGGAAGCGCTGCAGGACAGTTCCACCCCGGCCGACTTGGATCAGGTCAACAAGAAGGCGGCGTTGCCGATGGCCTTGATCATCGACGACAACGAAAACGAAAACGCGCTGATGTCCGGTTTCCTGCGTCAGTTCGGCTTTCGCGTCACCGTCGCCCTGGACGGCGAGGCGGCCCTGCGGTTGCTCCGCCAAGCGACGCAGATGCCCGACATCGTGTTGCTCGACATGAACATGCCCGGCCTGGACGGACGGGGCACGATCGAAGCGATCCGCATGGACCCGAAGACGCGCGGGATACGGGTCTTCGCGGTCAGCGGCGAGAATCGCGAGAGCTGTGACGTGGCGATCGGCGGCAACGGCGTCGATCGCTGGTTCCAAAAGCCGGTCCGCCCCGATTTCCTGGTCCAGGAAATGGCCCGGGGCATCGGCAACCTCGCCGCGCCATGCTGAATTCCAACCCGTTCGCGCCCCGTGTGATGCTGGAAGAAGAACGGGGCGTCTACGCGGACGGGGCGAGCCTGCGACGCAGCTATTTCGTACACCGCGAGATCGAGTTCACCCGACCGATCGCCGCGGTATTGGTCTACGACGGCTGGTGGTTCCGCCAACAGGTTTCGATCGACGGGATCGTGGTTTGGCGCCGCATCAGCTGGACGACCTTTCATAACCGGATCGAGTTCGAGCTGCCCGCTGAGATCGATCCGAACCGCACGCCGGTCCGCATCGACATCCGCTTCGGACCCGGACTTGGCATCCGCCGTTTCCAAGTCACCTTCGGCGGTCTCGTCGCCTACGACGAAATCGTCTGAAGCGGCCACGGGACCCCAGGACGCAGGCTCCCAGCACGCTGATTCACGGGGAATGCCGGGACGCGGGACCGCGCGGCCTAAATGGGGAACGCGGCCGCGGTGAACGTCGTTGCCGCTTATATTGAGCCGCTGGTTTATATTGAGTCGCTGGCTGTGCTGCCGCTGGCTCGTCTTGCCAACGGTAGGCGTTTTTCCCAACGCGGGGGTTTTTCATGTTCGGTCTTGTCGGATGGCGATCGGTAATCGCGTGTGGGTTGGTGATCTCGTCGCTCTGGGGGACCGCGGTGGCGCAGACCGAGGACTGGGAGCGGATGCGGTCGATTCGGCCGCGCGGATACGTCTGCGCGTTCACCGCCACCCCCGCGATCATCGACGGCAAGCTCGATGATTCCGTTTGGCAGACTGCCGCTTGGACCGCTGAGTTTGTCGATATCGAAGGGGACGCCAAAGCTCGGCCACGCTTCCGCACCCGCGCCAAGATGGCGTGGGACGATGAGTTCTTCTACATCGCGGCCGAGTTGGAAGAGCCGCATGTGTGGGGGACGTTGACCGAGCACGATGCCGTGATCTTCCAGGACAACGATTTCGAAGTCTTCATCGATCCGGATGGCGACCACCATGAATACGCCGAATTGGAACTGAACGTTCTCAACACGACGTGGGACCTGTTTTTGCCCAAGCCCTACAAGGACGGGGGCCAGGCCGATAACGGGTTCGAAATGCGCGGCCTGAAAACGGCCGTCCATTGCAATGGGACGATCAACGACCCGACGGATCAGGATTCCTCTTGGAGCGTCGAGCTAGCGATCCCCTGGACGAGCCTGGCGGGGGTCGCGTCCGACGGCACGGCACCGCAGGCCGAAGACCAGTGGCGGGTGAACTTTTCGCGAGTTCAGTGGCAGCACGCGATTGTCGACGGCGAGTACCGCAAGGTCCCCGGCACGCGCGAGGACAACTGGGTCTGGTCTCCCCAGGGGATCATCGACATGCATCGTCCCGAGCGCTGGGGCTTTGTGCAGTTCAGCAAGGCGGCCCCGGGGGCCGAAACGTTTCGCCCCGCGGCGAACCTCGCGGCCCGCGAACGATTGATCGGGCTGTATCACCACCAAAAATCGTTTCAGAAAACGCACGGTCGCTGGGCGAAGGGGCTAGCGGAACTCGGGATCGACGCGGCCGACGACGGCGCCACCCGCGGCCTCACGCTGCGTCCGACGGCGACCGGCTTTCAAGCTTCGGTGCTCGTGCCCGACGCGACCGGCGAGTTGTCGCGGTGGTGCATCGATGAGGCCTCTCGCTTCTTCCGTTCGCCGCTGGACGCCGACGTTTCCACGGCGCTCCAGCGCGCCGGCGACAATCGCGAGCAGTTGCAACGCGCCCTCGCCGAAGCGCCGCTGGGCCGGCGCGAGGGGCTGGAGTTTTTGATCGCTCACATGCCCGATCGGGATCTGACCAGCCTGTCGGCGGAGTTCCTGCTGGAGAACCTGCGTCTGGCCTTTGACGCCTGGGACCGCGCCGCGTGGCGCGACCAAATCCCGTGGGAGATTTTCGCCAACGAGGTATTGCCCTACGCGAGCATCAATGAGCGACGCGATGCCTGGCGCAAGCAGTTCCAGGAACGGTTCGAGCCGCTGATCCGGGATGCGAAATCGTTGTCCCAAGCGGCGGCGATTTTGAACCAGAAAATCTTCCCGTTGGTCAACGTCCGCTACTCGACCCAGCGTCCACGGGCCGATCAAAGCCCGCTCGAATCGATTCAGGCGGGGCTGGCCTCCTGCACCGGATTGTCAGTGTTGCTGATCGACGCCTGCCGCGCGGTGGGGATTCCGGCCCGCTTCGTCGGCACGCCGCGGTGGGCGGACGACAGCGGCAATCATTCTTGGGTCGAGGTCTGGGACGACGGTTGGCACTTCACCGGGGCCGCCGAACCGGCGGGCGATCTGCTGGATCAGGCGTGGTTCACCGGTCGCGCGCGGACGGCGGTGCGGGATGATCCCCGGCATGCGATCTACGCGGTCAGCTACCGACGCACGCCGCTCAAGTTTCCCATGGTCTGGGCGGCGCACGTCGACGACGTCTGGGCTGTCAATGTCACGGACCGTTATCAGCTCGCCGGGCCGGCGCCGCCCGCCGATTCCGCGACACTGCGATTTTCGGCTAGGCTCCGCGGCGACCAGGAACGCGTTGCCGCCTCCGTGACGGTTCGGAATGCCGCTGGCGAGCAGGTCTTCGCGGGGGTCACCAAAGACGAACGCTTCGACACGAACGACTTGCTGGAAGCCTACCTGCCGGCGGGCCAGGAGTATCGTGTCGAGTTTCGGCACGCCGGCGAGGGGCACACGACGACGCTGCGTGCCGAACCGCGAGCCATGCGGGTTGTCTGGACCCTGCCGCAGCCGCCCGTGGACCAGGCCGAACTGGCGGACCAGGCCGAACCCGCGGACGACTGAGCGGTGCCGACCCGCTGGCCCGATCGGAGGACGCCGGTGAAAATCAGCTCGGTCCGATGCCGTCCGGCGTGTTCCAATAGCCGCCGCGGCTGTGGTCGAAACGCGGTTTGTCGCCGCGCACCGACTCGTCAAACACGGCCGAGTCGTCGGCGGCGCGAGTGAACACGCGGCGGCCGCCGACCCAGGTGGTGATCGGCCAACCGGTCAGCGACTCGCCGTGCCAAGGGCTCCAGCGTGACTTGGTGAATTGTTCCTCGTCACGGATGGTGCGGACCCGCTCGGGATCGACCAACACCAGGTCGGCGTCGTACCCCAGGGCGATCCGCCCTTTGCCGCAGATCCCCCACACCCGGGCCGGCGCGTCGCACATCCACTGCACGACTTGTTCGATGGTGAAGCGTCCCTGAGCGACTTCGTTCAGCAACAGCGGCAAGCTGTTTTCGACCGCGGGCAAGCCGGAGGGAGATTGGGGGTACGGCAGCGCCTTTTCGGCGAGCGTGTGCGGGGCGTGATCGGTCGCGATCACCTGGATCGAGCCGTCGAGCAACGCTTGGCGGAGCGCCGCGTTGTCCGCCGCCGATTTGATCGAGGGGTTCATCTGGATCCGCGTTCCCAGCCGAGCGTAATCGTCGACGTTGAAGAACAGGTGATGGTGACAAACCTCGGCGGTCACCCAGGGCCGAGCCGGGGCGAGCAACGGGATTTCGTCGCCGGTCGAGACGTGGAGGACGTGAAAGCGGTGGCGGTGACGCACGGCCAAGTCGATGGAGCGACGGGTCGCGATCACGGCGGCGGTGACGTCGCGGATGCGGCTATGATCGGCGACGTCGGTCGTGCCGGCGAACCGGGCCGCGTTCGCGCGGACCGTCGACTCGTCCTCGCAATGGGCGCAGATCGGCAGCGACGTTTCGGCGAAGATCCGCTCGAGCGCCTCCTGCTCATCGACCAGCAGATCGCCTGTGCTGCTGCCGATGAAAATCTTGATCCCGGGCAGATCGGTCGACGCTCGCAACTCGCCGACGTTGTTGGGCGTCGCGCCGATGTAGAAGCCGAAATTAACCAGCGACTTTTCGCTCGCCAGACGCTCCTTGTCGCGAACCGCTTCGATCGTGATCGCCGGGGGGCGGGTGTTCGGCATTTCGAGGAACGTCGTCACGCCCCCCGCGGCGCAGGCGTGACTGGCGGACGCCAGATCTTCTTTATGCGTCAGGCCGGGCTCGCGAAAATGGACTTGGTCGTCGATCACGCCGGGGATCAGCCACCTGCCGGCGGCCTCGATGACCGAGTCCGCCGCGGTCGTTCGGGAGGCGTCGATGTCGAGAATGCCCGCGGGCGAAAACAGCACATCCGCCTGCCGGGTCGAATCGGGAAAAACGACATTGGCCCCGCGGACGAGCGTGCGGTGGGGGCGGCTGGAGCTTGGGGAGTTCATCGATTGCCGTTCAAGGATTGCCGGGTGGACCTCAGGAGGCTTCTCATTCTACGATTTTCAGATGTTCGACCTAGCCACCTTCGCCACCTTCGCCTTCGTCCTGACGCTGGGGACGTTCATCCAGTCCGCGTCCGGGTTCGCCGCCGGGCTGCTGATCATCTCGGTGCTGGTCTGGTTGGGTTACCCGATCCCCGAGGCCCAGATCGCGCTGTGGATCGCGACGATCCCGCAAAACGCGTGGGGGGTCTGGTCGCTGCGTGACGCGATCGATTTGCGGCAGCTCGTCTGGCCGGCCGTGGGGCGGCTCAGCCTGCTGCCGTTGGGGGTCGCGGTTTTGTGGTGGATGGACGACCGCTTGCCGCCGGAGCGGATCAAGCAGGTGATCGGCGGGGTGATGCTGGTGATCACGTTGGCGATCATCCTCTGTCGTTTTCAGCCCCGCAGCCGGCTGCATCCGGCTTGGGCGTGGCTCGCCTTCCCCGTTTCGGGCTTCCTGCAGGGTCTGGTCGGCATGGGCGGTCCGGCGATGGTGCTGTGGGTGCAAGCTCATGACTGGGACACCCGCAAGAGTCGCGGGTTTCTCTTTTCGCTGTATCTGATCGGGCTCTTTCCGTCGATGGCGATGATTTTTTGGACCTTCGGCCAGCGTGTCGGGCCGTCGGCCGTGATGGCTCTGGCGCTGATCCCGGTGTTGTTGTGGGTCACGGTCCAGGGTTTGAAGGTCGGCACCTGGCTGGGGCGCGAGCGGTTGCGGCGGTTGACGTTGGCGATGTTGCTGTTCGTCGCGATCGTCAGCCTCGCCGCGCCGTTGATCGGTGTCGGATCGCGATGAGTTTTGAGCCGTTTCCCGGGCGGATGCGCCCTTGCCGGATCTGCCGCTCGGTACGATCATGGCAGGGCTCCTGGAAATCGGGCGATCGCGGGGCGGTTCGGCGGCCGCTGGACGATGCGCCGGGGTCGGCGTCGGGTTGGGTACCGTGATGTCCGATCCGCCCGTCAGCATTCATCAACTCGAAACCTAGCGGAGATTGGTCGATGGCAGTTCTCGTTACTCAGCAGGCCCCCGACTTCACCTGTACCGCGGTGATGCCCGATGGCTCGTTCAACGACAAGTTCACGTTGTCGGGTCATCTCGGCAAATACGTCCTGTTGTTCTTTTATCCGCTCGACTTCACCTTCGTTTGCCCGACCGAAATCATCGCCTTCAGCGATCGGGTGGAGGACTTCGCGAAGTTGAACGTGCAGATCATCGGCGTGTCGGTCGACAGCCATTTTTCGCACCTGGCGTGGCGGAATCAGCCCCGCAGCCAAGGCGGGATCGGCGAGATCACGTATCCGTTGGTCGCTGACTTGAACAAGCAAATCTCTCGCGACTATGACGTGCTGCTGGACGGCGGTGTCGCGCTCCGCGGATTGTTCTTGATCGATTGCAACGGCGTCGTCCGTCATCAAGTCGTCAACGACCTGCCGCTGGGTCGCAGCGTCGACGAGGCGCTGCGGATGGTCAAGGCCCTGCAGTACTTCGAGCGGAATGGCGAAGTCTGCCCCGCCGACTGGAAAGAAGGGAACCGGACGATCAAGCCAGGCGTCAACGAGAGCAAAGAGTTCTTCGGCAAAGAATACGCGGGCGACTGAGGCAGTTGGGTTCGTGACCCGGCTAGGCGGTCGGGGGCTGGAAAACCTCAGACCGAATCTCAGTCATCCCGGGAGCAATCGCGTTGACGCGTACGGCAATCCTCAGCGACATCCATGGCAACCTGGCGGCGCTCGAAGCGGTGCTGGAAGACGTCCGGACGCAGGTGGTCGATGAGATCATTTGTTTGGGGGACGTGGTCGGTTACGGCCCGCGTCCCCGCGAATGCCTCGACAAGACGATGGAATTCGCTTTCACGGTGCTCGGCAACCACGACAGCAGCGCCATCTTCGACCCCGAGGGTTTCAATACGACCGCCGAACGGGCGATCTTTTGGACCCGCGAACAACTGCACACCGCCGACACTCCCGCATTGTGTCGGCGGCGGTTGGAGTTCATCTGCAAAATGCCCCGTGTCGTCCAGCGGGATGCCCAACTGTTCGTCCATGGCTCGCCGCGAGGGCCGACGACCGAATACGTCTTTCCCGAAGACACGCAGAATCCGCGGAAGATGGATAAGCTGTTCGCGCTCGTCACGCGAGTCTGCTTTCAGGGGCACACCCACGTCCCTGGGATTTTCACCAGCGAGAATCGATTCATCCGCAGCAGCGATGTCTCGGAGCATTTCCGATTGTTCGACAACGTGGCCAAGTGGATGGTCAATGTCGGCAGCGTCGGCCAACCCCGCGACGGCGACCCTCGAAGCTGTTACGTGATCTGGGACGACAACACGGTCACCTTTCGCCGCATCCCCTACGACATCGAGCAGACCGTCCGGGAAATCGAAGCCGAACCGGAACTCGACGACATGCTCGGCTATCGGCTTCGTGAGGGCCGCTGAGGCGGTTGTGGCTGGGGAATCGCGATTTACCTGAGCGGCTGCGACCGGTGGCGGCTAACGGCGCTCGGCTAGCCGCCGGATCGCGGCCGGCAGGGCCTCGGTTTCCAGTTCGAAGACCCGCGCCGCCAATTGGTCAGGCGTGCAGCCCTCCGGAACCTCGCAGACCCGTTGCAGCAGGATCGGGCCATGGTCGTATTCGTTGTCGACGTAATGCACCGTGCAGCCGCTGAACTGCACCCCGCGTTCGATCGCCGCTTCGTGAACCCGATGGCCATACATGCCCGGGCCGGCGAAGGCCGGAATCAGTGACGGATGGATGTTGATCACGCGGCCCCGAAAGTCATCCGGGATCAGCACGTGCTTGAGGAATCCCGCCATGATGACCAGCTCCGCGCCCGCTTCGCGGCAGGGAGCGAACATCGCCTCGCGATAGGCTTCCGCCGAAGGATGCTCGGACATCCGCACCACTCGCGTCGGGATCGCCGTCTCCCGGGCGATGTCGAGGCCGCGGACCTTGGCCGAACTGCTGATCACCAGGCAGATTTCGATCGGCAATCCCTCTCGATCGCGATGGGTGATCAGATTCTGTAGGGTGCGGCCGCCCCCGGAAAGGAAAACGGCGGTGCGAATCGGCTGCGGCATGGGAGCGAGGCTGACAAGTGAGGGTTGTTAAGATCGCGACCGAAGCATTGTGCCGCCGAACCGGTCACGAGGTCCAGCGGAGTAGGTTGGCGCGGAGCTGAGGCGGTCGCTGGGCCCGAAACAACGGATGGCTGTCGGGACAATTGACCAGCGGACGCGATTCGGGGCTGAGGCCGGCCCGAATGCGAAGCCTCGTCGCCGACTGCAAGATGCCGAACGAATCGAACAATTGCTCCCCCAAGCAAGCCAGGACCACTTCCCCGATTTGGCGATTGGCATGGGGCAGGGCCGCGTGGGGCTGGATCAACAGCCCCAAGGAGACTTCGATGAGCGGCCACTGAAACCGCTGCGGCAATAGCGTTGCCGGGTTGGCCCCCAGGTCAATTGCGCTCCCGTCGGTCCCCAGTCGGAGGGCCTGCGCCGCATCGATCGCGTAGCGCAGCGTTTCGGGGTGCGGACCGGCCAACGGGGCGATCAGCGCATCGACCCACCGCTCGGCAGTGTTCCGCAGTCGGTTCAGGCGGACGGTGTCGTCGACGCTTCCGCCCCGCCCGAACAGCAGCAATCGTAGGACCTGGCCGCGGGCCTCGAGGTGCTGACGGTAGACCGACTGGGTCAGCGGTTCGGCGTGGTGATTGGGGACGCGGGCATCGAGCATCGCCCCCACCGCGGCCATCACCCGCGTCAGGATTTCGCTGACCAGAATTTCCTCGAGCATCGCCAGGTGGGTCGACCACCAATCGCGCATCGCCAGGACGCGGCCGTGCTCTTCGATCTCCCGGAAACGTTGCAGGCCATGCTCCCATAGGGCAAATCGCTCGCGATTCGCCAGCCAATAGCCTGTCAGCGCGTCAGCGGGAATCGGCGTCGCCCGCAGGGCGAGCGATTCCGCCGCCGCGGCGATAACGGAAGCCAGGCGGACGAGTTCGAGGCTGTGCATGGGGCGCGCGGGCGGGGCGATGGGACGGGAAACCGACGCATGGGCTTGCTGGGCAGTTGCCGTGCCAAGCGCGCCAGTCGCCTCGCGTTGAAATCGCGCAAGTCTCTGCCAAGGAAGCACTTAAAGAGCTTCGAAAAATTGGGGAAACCATGGAAGGGCCGGGCCGGGTGTTGCCAAAAGTCGACGCGGGCGGTGCTTTCAGGCGTCATCGGTAGTGTGCCGGCCGTGGGAGAGGGTGCGGGCGTGGCCAAGAGTCTGACAGGCAATAAACACTGCCGATCACGGAAACTTTAACGCATGTCGGCTGTCTTCACCTAACCGTCACCCGGCGAACAACCCGTGCTACCGGATAGCAAAATTTCTTGGTCCCTGCTTTTGGTTGCAGTTTCGAGCAGCCCGATCGTAACCGGGTCGATACCCCTTGTGTCAGCGAATGTGTGAGACAACCGCCACACAGAACGGCCGCCTCCGAACAAACAGCCGAACGGAACTACCCCACGTTGGTCCGTTCGTTGCCGTCGGCCAGAAAGCGGCTGATGACCGTATCCTGTCCTCTGACCTTGCACTGAGGTCGGGCGGTAGCGGGAGAACGTCGCGGTAAGAGTTTGAGTCAGTTGAATCCCAATCCTATCGGAGTCCACCACGATGCGTCGTGTATTCGTTCCTGTTATGCTCGCCTGCGCCTTCGCCCTGATCAGCTCGGCGAACGCTTCGGCGGGTCTGTTCAGCTGTTTCGGCAAGAAGAGCTGTGACGCCTGTTGCGACGTCGAGCCCGCTTGCGGCTGCGAAATCGCTGCCCCGGCTTGTGGCTGCGAAGCCCCGGCTTGCGGTTGCGAAGCTCCGGCTTGCGACAGCGGCTGCTTGGGCCACAAGAAAGGCCTGTTGTCGCGTTTGTTCGCCAAGCACCACGGCTGCGATGCCTGTGCACCGGCTTGCGGTTGCGAAGTCGCTGAACCGGCTTGCGGTTGCGAAATCGCCGCTCCGGCTTGCGGTTGCGAAGCTCCCGCTTGCGACAGCGGCTGCTGTGGCATCAAGAAGCCTGGCCTGTTCTCGAAGCTGTTCAGCCACAAGAAGGCTAACTGCTGCGAAGCTCCCGCTCCCGCTTGCGGTTGCGAACCGTCCTGCGGTTTCTGATCCCTTCCGCCGGTTCCTAATCGGCTGAGAATCTGAGCGACGAACCCCCGGTGGGAGCCAATCCTGCCGGGGGTTTTTTCGTTGACGCGAAGGATCGGCTGGTGATGAACTGCTTCAACCGCGACTTCATTTCATTCCGTGGCCGTCTCGCGGAGCGGTTGGAGCGTCGAGCGGAGCGGTTGGAGCGTCGGGCGGNNGTTGGAGCGTCGGGCGGAGCGGTTGAAGCGCCGTCACCCGCGGCGCCTTCCACCCTTCGCTCGGCCACAAGATCATCGTCCCGTCGCGGCTAGCGGTCAGCAGGTCACGCCCATCCGGAGAGAACGCGACCGCCGTGAGCTCTCGGGTATGGCCGGCGAGGGTCAGGATTTCCTTGCCGGTTGCCGGATCCCACAACTTGGCGACCATGTCCTTGCCGCCGGTGATCACCCGCGTGTCATCCGGGCTGAAGGCGACCGCGGCGACCCCCGCCGTGTGCGCGTCCAAGATGATCTCGCGAACCGACTGGTCTTCATCGGAGGTCGTCAATGGCTGGCCCGTCTCGGCATCCCAAAGTCTGGCCGTGCGATCGTCGCTGCCGGTGATGACCCAGCTGCCGTCGTTCGAAAAACGCCCGCAGAGGACGACATCTTGGTGTCCCTCCAGCTCGCGGAGCTGCTGGAAGGTCGCCGTATCCCAGATCCTCGCCGTCTTGTCCGCCGACGCGGTCAACAACCACTTGCCGTCAGGCGAGAAATCGACGGCGGTCACGCGGTCTTGGTGACCCTCGAAACTTCCCAGCAAGCTACCCGACTGAGCGTCCCACAGCCGTACCGAGTTGTCGTCGCTCCCGGTCACCAGTCGCAGGCCGTCGGGCGAGAACGCCGCCGCATTGACGAATCGGGTGTGGACGCCAACCCCCACTTTCAACAAATCCTTGCCGCTGGCCAGATCCCAAACGCGAGCCGAATTGTCCCAACTGCCGGTGACGAACGCATCGCCTCGCGGCGAGAAACCGATGCTCGACACGGCGGACTGGGGGGCAAAGTTGACGCGAATTTCGCCCGTTCGTAGATCCCACAGGTGGGCCTCGGCGCCGCCGACCGACAACAGGCTCTTCCCATCGGCAGAAAAACTCGCTGACCAGACCGGCAACTTCCCACCGGACAAGTCGAGGAAGACTTCGGAATTGCCCTTGGGTGAGGGGAGCGGCATCCCGTCAGCCAGCTGCCAGAGGCGAATCTTTTTGTCGCCCGAAACGACCATCGCGAGGCTGCCGTCGGGGGATAACGCGACTCCGGTCGGTGCCGCATCGAGCTCGAACTCCCGCTTCACTTCCGCAGTCGCCAGGTCCCACAGCCGAACCCGCTGATCGCCGCAGCCGGTCAATACCTGAGAACCATCGCTCGCGACGGCCAGCGACGTGACCGGCGCGGGGTGTTTCAAAACGCCCCCCGGCAGCTCGGCTCCCGTGGCGGCATCGCGAATCGCCACCGAATGGTCCGTCGAAGCGGTCGCCACTCGGTCGGAATTGGGCACGAACGCGACGCGGCTGATCCCGCGGGAATGGGTCCGCGACTCCCAGATCGATTCACCCGTTCGGGCGTCGATCAGGCGACAGCGACCGACCGAATCGCCGGTCAGAATCCGCCGCTCATCGGGGGAGACGGCGAGCGCGGTGACGTTCGAGACGAACCCCGGGAACTCGTGGATCGGCTGGCCATCGAGCCCCCACAGGATCACCGAATTGCGATCGCTGCCGGTCGCGATCCATTCACCGCTGGCCGGGACGGCGACCGCGGCATGCAGCCCCGTGCGGGGCAGCACGTGCAACTGCGTCCCGCCGGCCAAATCCCAAATCCTCGCCGAATTGTCGATCGCGGCCGTGACGATCTGGTTCGTCTTGGGCAACATCAGCGCGGTGGCGGCCAAGTAGGCATGCCCCTCGGTGAACGAACGGAGCATTTTTCCGGTGTTTCGATCCCAGGCCACGGCCGATCGATCACGGCTGGCGCTGACAATGAATTGGCCGCTGGGGTCAAATGCGGCCGCCAGGACCGAATCGCGGTGGCCCTCCAGGACTTGCATCCCCAGCACCCGACGTTCCGCATAGCTGTCGATGTTCCAAACCTTGATCGCCTGGTCGTAACCCGCGCTGACGACCTGGGTTTCGTCCGGGTTGAACACGGCCGCCGCGACCCGGCTGGCATGGCCGCGAAACTCCTTGATCAACTCCCCGGTCGCGAGATCCCACAACCCGATCGCGTTGTCATTACCGCTGCTGAGCAGCCGATTGCCATCGCGCGAAAAACGCAACGAGCGGACGGCCCCGCGATGAGCCGTGAACGACCGAACGATCCCGGCCCCGAGACTCCCGCGATCCGCTTCCAACAGCCCCGCCAAATCCTGAGTCCGCAACTCGCTCGGCCGCCAGATCAAGACCTTGCCGTCATCGCCACCGCTGGCGACCCGTTGGCCATCGGGGGAAAACGCGGCCGCCAGCACCGCGCCTTGGTGGCCGAGAAACGGCGGTCCCGCCTGCCCCGACGCGGCATCCCAGACGATCAGCGTCCCGTCTTGGCTGCCGGTCAGCAATTGTCGCTGATCGGACGAGATGGCGACCGAGGTGACCCAACCGTCATGCCCTTTCAACTCTTGCGATTCGCCGCTGGTCACGTCCCATAGCCGGGCCGCGTAGTCATACGATCCGCTGAGCAAGTTTTTGCCATCGGCGGACCAAGCGAGACTGAGGACCGAGTCGGTGTGGCCGGCAAAACCGACAACCTTTTCTCCCGTCGCCGGATCCCAAATCCCCAAGTATTCCGGCCGGGCATTCGAACCGATCGCCAGCCGTGAACCGTCCGGCGAAAAGGCGACGGCGTAGACGTACGTCGCTCCGGTGACGATCTTTCGTGGCGGCTGTACGCCATCGATCGAGCCGACCCATACGTCACCCCCGCCACCCCCGGCGGCAAAGCGACGACCGTCTGGCGACAGCGAAACCGTCTCGAGCGACCCGCCGAGTTGCAACTTTTGCGCCTCGCGGGTGCACAGGTATTTCAGCCGCCCCCATTCCCAGTTGCGGAGGTTTTCGGGACAAGCATCGACCAAAGCCAGCGCGCTGCCGAACGCGTTCTCTTCGATCTTGGCTGCGGCCAAGCCGATCTTGGCGATGTAACCCTCGTATTCCTCGTTCTCCTTGGCGATTTGCGTTTCACGTTGCGCTTTGATCGCGTCTTCCTTCGCCACAACGGCGACTTCCTTGGCCACAACGGCGTCTCGCTCGGCCTTTCTGGCATCCTGCTCGGCCTGTTCGGCAGCGTTCCTGGCCTCCATCTCGGCAGCCTTGGCCTGCTCCGCTTTGTCGCGCTGCGCGACCGCTGTCGCCCGCTGTTTCTTCGCCTCCTGCTCCGCCATTTTGATCCAAATGGCCGCGCCGGTGATGATCAGAAAAATCGTCGCGATCAGCGCCGCGCCGATGCGACGGGCCGCCTTCAACCGCTGATTACGGTGTTCCCGCTCCCGCTGCGCAGCGCGCAATTCTCCCGCCAGCGCGCGATGTTCCTCGACCGACCCATCGAGCAACGACAGGCCCAGATCGAAGTCCCCGCGCCGCTGGGCCGATCGGCCATAAGCCAAGGCGGTTTGCAGCGCCCCGTCCTTGGCCTTGTCATTGCCATCCCACAGAGCGACCGCTTCTTGGAACCCGAACAGCGCTCGCGCGAACGACTCGTACCGGTCGCTCCGCTGCGCTTCGGCCAGATCCTCCTGCGCCCGCGTCGAAAGGCTGATGCTCTCGAAATGGGATTGGTAGGAGCGAATCGCTTCCTGCAGTTCCCGAACGCTGGCATAACGGTCGATCGGCTTGGTCGCCATCGCACGCAACGCGATCTCGACCAACTCGCCCGTCTTTTCGGTCGGGGTGATCACGTTGCGACTGGCCGCCATCAGGCACTGCGTGATCGTCTGGCCCCCGTGTGGCCGATGCCCCACCAAGAACTCATACAGGATCGCGCCGAGCAGATATACGTCGCTGCGGACGCCGATCTCGGACGGCGGACCCAGGACCATTTCTGGAGCCATGTAGGCCGGGGTACCCCCCATCGCGAACTGAGTCGATCTGCCGACCGTAATCGCCAAGCCCCAGTCCATCACCAACACTTCGCCGAAATCGCCGAGCATCACGTTCTCGGGCTTCAAGTCGCGGTGAATCACCTGCTTGCTGTGGGCAAACCCGACCGCGTCCGCGACCTTGAGCAGGATGTCGAGGTTTTCCTGCAGCGATTTCTTAGTAACCAGCTTGTCCCACGGCGTCCCCTGGACCCGCTTCATCGCGTAAAAAATGGCGCCGTTTTCGTCGCGGCCCAAGTCGTAGATCGGGACAATGTTGGGGTGTTCCAGATCGCCCGTGATCACGGCTTCGGCGAGGAACTTTTCGCGCTGGTTGGCCTGATGCGTGCTGGCCGCCTTGAGCATCTTCAAAGCCACCACACGGCGGATCGACTCCTGCCGAGCCGTGTAGACGATCCCCATCCCGCCTTCGCCGAGTTTGTCTAGCAGGTCGTAATCCCGGCGGCCTGTCATCTTCCCGGCCGAAGTGGCCTGGTTGCCCAAAACCCGCGGTTGAATGACGAGCGTGTTCTCGAGCGTCCTGGCGTTCGGGTCGCCAGCCCGGCTCATCACTTCCGCGGCAAAACTGCTGGAACTGATGCTGTCCATCGTCGCCAGTCGCGAATCGCCCGATGCCTTTTGGTCCGCGGCTTTCTGGCCGGCAGCCTGTTTGCCTGGGGGCAGCGTCACGCTATCGACCGTCGACCCACCGCTCACCGGAATCTCACTGACGCTATCGACCGTGCCCCCCAGATTCGCGGGAATTTCGCCCACGCTGTCGACCGTCGCGCCCAGGTTCCCGGGAATTTCGCCCACGCTGTCGATCGTCGCGCCCAGGTTCCCGGGAATTTCGCCCACGCTGTCGATCGTCGCGCCCAGGTTCGCGGGGATTTCCCCCACGCTGTCGACCGTCG
>DITY01000178.1:236-3017 GCA_002422955.1 Planctomycetaceae bacterium UBA6172 | reverse complement strand
CTCGAGCCGCGCGAGCGTATGCCACGGGACCCCTTCGACCCCCGAAAGATAAGCCGATGGCCACAGCGACCGCGCCAGAAGCGGTTGTTGGTCTTCTTCGACTTCAAAAATAAACTGGCCCATGGCTTTCCGAGAGGGGACCGAATGGCGCCGACGCCGCAAACGAGAGTTCAAGGGCCGGCTCGCAGAATCGTAGCTTGCCGATTCGGGTGTTCGAATATCCCAAACGAATATTCGGTCCGAAATCGTGACGCGGTGACGATCATTCCGATTTTTCGGAATGGCGGCCGGAAAATAGAAAAAGCCGCGACGGTCGACGACCGTCGCGGCCTCATGTAGGGCGGGCGGTTAAGACTGGCCGCCGCTCGGCAACCAGCCCGTCCGATCCAAGGATCAAGCGATCGCGGCCTGCAGCTGCGATTTGGGGCGGACCCCAACAAAACTCTCAGCGACCTGACCGTTGCGGAAAACCATCAACGTCGGAATGCTGCTGACCCCGAATCGCTCGGCGGCGCCAGGATTGTCGTCGATGTTGACCTTGCCGATCTTAACCGTCGGGTTCTCTTTGGCCAATTCGTCGATCAACGGAGCGATCTGGCGACAGGGACCACACCATGGGGCCCAAAAATCGACCAATACCGGCCCATCGGCTTGCAAAACCTCAGTGTCGAAATTGTCGTCTGTGAACTCAAGTACCGCTTCGGAAGCCATTCAAAAACCTTTACACGGGCGGAGGTAACACGCGGCCAATACCGAATCAATCGGCCGCAATTGGCTGAAATTGACGCTGAAAATCCGGCGGACTCATCCGCCCACCCCGATCCGCGGCCCGAGCCATTCGCATGTCTCGCGCCCCCGATCGCCGGCTGGCGTCAAGTCCTGAACTCGGTCGAAATTGTAGGCAAATGGCGGCTGCTGTCAAATTGCCTACCGCGGCCCCGAGCCCAGGGCGGCCGCTTTCTCAATAAACGGCCTCGTAACTCGCTGGCACACGATTTCGGCCATTGTAGGTATGCACCCGCTTGGTCGGCTTGCGGTCGAGCGTCTCCAAGGGCTGCTCGGCCCCGACCCAGGCCAGGATACTCCCTTTGAAATTAACCACATCGACGTCTTTGGCGGCCAATTGCTTGGCATAAGCACCGCTCCGGCCACCGACCGTGCAATAGACGACGACCTTTTTGCCACGGTAGTCGGCGTTCATCTTGGACTCGTAATCAGCCTTGGTTATCGCCCCCGGAATCACCGACACCGCCATCTCCGCCTCGGTACGGACGTCGACGACAACCGTCTTTTCCATCGTCTTCGGGTCGGCCAGCCAGCCCTTCAGCTGCTCAACCGATACCTCCGGAGCGGCCGGAGCTAGCAACCCCAGTCCGAACTGTGCCGCCGCCGGCCGCGACACCGCGAGCATCGCCACGCACAGGATGCCAACCCAACCAGCCGAATGTCGTAATCTCATCGGAATGTTCCTCAACAATTAGTCAAACCTGCCACCGCGCTCCACCGCTCGCTGGCACAAGCGGGGACTCGAGCAGTCCCCTCAAAAAGCCGCGAGACGCCAACTTTCACGGAACGCCCGCGTCCAGCATAGGCCGATCGGACTCACTTCGTAAACGGCAGTCGCAGCATCCGCCGCAGCGGCGTCGCCTTCTGGGGATCGCGAATCTCGGGCAATCCCAGCGGTAACGTCTCGTGCCGGTCGCGCGGCTGCGCCTGGTAGGTATGAAACAGCCAATCCCACCACGGGAGGTTGAAACCGAAATTGGAGTTCGTTTCCGACCGCAAGATCGAATGATGAACGCGGTGCATGTCGGGCGTGACCACGAACAGCCTCAGCACCCGGTCGATGGCCAACGGCATCCGGACGTTGCTGTGGTTGAAGACCGCGGTGGCGTTGAGCACGATCTCGAACAGCACCACATCGCTGGCCCGCGCCCCCAGCAGCAGCGCGAACAGGCACTTGATGCCCATCGAAATCAGAATCTCGACGGTATGAAACCGCAAACCACTGGTCGCGTCGAGATCCAGATCGGCGTGATGGACTTTGTGAAACCGCCAAAACTGCGGCAACCGATGGGAGGCGACATGTTGGCCGTAGATCAACAGGTCGAACAGCAGCAGCACCACCACGGTCTCGACCCAACCCGGCATGGCAATCAGCGGCATCAGCCCGAAGGACTGTTCACGAGCCCAATTCCCCGCCGCCGCCGCCGAAAGCACCGGGACCAGCCGCACGACGAGCGTGTTGAACACCGCCAAAGCAAGATTATTCGCCGCCCGCCAGCCACGGCCGACCGTCACCCGTCGCCGCGGCAACAGGCTCTCCCAAATGCTCATCACCACCAGCACGCCGACGAACACACCCAGCCGAATCGTCGCTTCATTCAACTCAAACATCCCGAATCAACTCCGTTCCCTGTTCCTACGAACCCACCCTGGCATCCCGCGAAACGCCCCGCTTCGTAACCATCCATTCTCTTCCGGACTTCGCAACCGGTTCCCAGCAAGCAACTTAGCAATTTCGCGGCCCCCGCGGAGGAGTGTCTCTGAGGTTTAAAAGTCCTGAGGGTTGGGTAGATTGCCCCCAAAGGCTGCCCAGCGGTTCTCAGTCGGCTTGGGTGCGAACTTCCGGGGCTCTGACAACCCCCGGCTCCCCTCGCCCCGCCGCGGAGCGAGGGGCTGGGGACGAGGGGCTTTCGTGGTCGTGATTGACCGCGGATTTTCCAATTGCAAAGCCAGCGCCAAGCGATAACGGACGAAAACCCGGGGGACACACCACTC
>DITY01000178.1:0-195 GCA_002422955.1 Planctomycetaceae bacterium UBA6172 | reverse complement strand
TTGCGGGCCACTTCCAAAATATTCCTAAAACTGTCGCTCAACTCGCGATCGCGCAGCGGGATCTGCAGAATTCGCTCCAAATCCTCGATCAACACCCGCAATTTGGGCGGATCCAAATACAACAATTCGCCCCGGTCGACGGACAGATGTTTAACTCCCTGCTCCCAACGGTATTGTTGCAACAAAATCTCATCG
>DITY01000325.1:18839-20750 GCA_002422955.1 Planctomycetaceae bacterium UBA6172 | reverse complement strand
AAGGCTGATGAACTCCCCCATCGCACCGGGGACGCGAAGCGGTTGCGAGCCGCATTAAACGAGTCGCTACGGCATGCATTCTATCATTGCCGGCCCCGGCCGCGGTCCCGTAGCTGGCCACGGCGGTGACAAATCCCGTTGCCTGGGCCGCGGAATCCTCTCCGGGACGCAGGTGCTTGCCGGTTCAGGCGACCGGCAATTGCTGCTTTACGAACTCCATGGTTTCCCGTTGCCGTTGTTCGACGAAGGTCTTAGCCCGCGCCGCCTTCGTCCGGGCGGCGACCGGATCGTTGGCCATCGCCAGCACGGCGGGGACGATCCCGCGACGCTCTTCGGGCAGGTCGAGATCGAAGAGCCAGTCGCCCAGCCCGATGTCGCGCCACATCAACCCTTTGCTGGTCTGTTCTTCGAAGCGGCAGACGATCGCGGGGATTCCGTTGCCCACTGCCATGATCGGTGAATGCATTTCACTGCCGAATAGGCCCGCGCTGCGGACGTAAGTGCTGAGTGCTTCATCGGTCAGCCAGAACGAATCTCGCCACACCACCCGCGGCTTCACATCCTCGGGCAACGGGTCGTACAACAACTCCTTGCCCACCGCCATCTGCGTCATGTCCTCGGGGCAAAGCAGCACTTTGAGCGGCGTCTGGCGAGCCACGGCGATAATCGCCTCAAGGAGCGGCAGGTGATCGTGCTCCTTCATCGCCTCGTTGCGCGCGTGGCGTTGTTCGTCCTTGCGAGCCCCTGGCCGAATCTGCCAGTAGGGCGTGAACCGCAAGCGGGACAGGCAACAGAGAAACTTGCCCTCCTCCAACCCGTGGGCCTGCAGGAAGGCGGTCGCCTTGGCGTCGTCACGCAGGTCGCAGGCGAAGGCACCGTCGGGGGCGAACTCCATCACGGGAGCGCTAACGCCATCGGCCTTCGCCAATTCGAGCGAGGCCGAATCACGGAAGTAAACGAACCTCGCCTGGTCGAGCAGGCTTTTGTCATCAGTACCGAAGAAGGCGCCGCGAGTGATTCCGTAAACGCCAAAGGGTTTACCCGTATGACGCAGAAAAGCTTGAACGTCCTTGGCGGCGACCAAGGATGGGCCGGAACCGTGCAGCAAGAAATCCGCCCAAGCGATCGCATCGCCCAATTCCGGGTTGGATGCCTTGCCCTGTTCGTTGAGCGTCCCTTTGACGATCCGCAGTCGCGGGAATCGCCGGTGTTCCATCTCGGCGACCTCCGCCGACAGGTCGCCGGAAGCCCACAGCCGCACTTCCGCCTCGGGGATGTGTCGCTCGATCAACGCCAGCACGCCCGGGGTGTGCGCGATGTCACCGATGTTGACCACCTGCCAAGACGATCGCAACAAAATTCGCGGGGGCCGCTTTTCCGCCGCCAGGGCAGCGGTCGCCAAGGTCGTACCCACTGACGCTTGCAGAAACTGTCGACGCTTCATGGTGCGAAACTTTGGATACAGACGGTCGAAAAGTGGAAGGCAATCTGCCTCAGCACGATCGTGACGGCAAACCGATATCGGGTCCGCCGACGCCAACGGCCGCGGCCGGCTCCATGGTACTCACCGGGGTCTCAGCGAAAATCGACGCGGCTCCACTTCGAACCCGCGACCTTCGTCTTGGCTAGCTGCGGTAATTCACTCGTCAAGTATTCGGCAGCCAAGCGAATCCATCGAGGGATCGCGCCGGGATTGTTGCGGAGCCCTTTGGGCCGGGTGCGCCGGACGTTCGCTCGGTAAACGATCGAGTCCGATGCTTCGAGCTCCGGAAAATCGGCTGTGGTCGGCGCCATCTGTTCCTGGATGCAAATCGCGGGGCAAAGCTGCAACGCCTTGTGTTTCGCGAAGTCCATGTGGTGATGGCTGAACAATATCCAGTCGACCGGCATGAAAAACTGATGGGTCGTAGC
>DITY01000325.1:17092-18721 GCA_002422955.1 Planctomycetaceae bacterium UBA6172 | reverse complement strand
CGATCGTCGCCCAGCAGTAGGCTCGCGTCATCAGAAATCAGAATGTCGTCTTCGAAGACCGCGCCGTAAGGGGTGTCGCCCTCCGCGACCCGCTGCCAGGCCTGCCGATGGCCAAGGAAACAGCCGATCTCGCACGCTCCGAGTTTGCGCCAGACCCGTCGAGGCGGATTCCAGCGGTCGAGTTCCGCGAGCGGCAGCGCCGGCCCCTCCACGCCCGCGACGCGCGTCAGCTGAAAGCCGATCCGCTGCGCCTGACTCTCCATGAACTCACGCCGCACCACCGAGCGATCCAAGTTGATGAAATAGCTCGGGATATTCAAAGTTGGCATCAGCCGCGAGAGCGAGTTGCAATGATTGGACCAGTGTTCAGTATAACTCGGTAATTCTCTCTTCCCGGTACTGAAGTTGAACCCTGCGGTGAATTGCGTACCCGCTGAGCCGACCCGAGCGGGATGACAGCCGCTCGCCCTGATCTCCCGAGGATCTCAGCGGTAGTCGACGCGAGTCCGCTTTGAACCCGCGAACTTCGCCTTCGCTCGCTTTGGCAACTCGCTTGTCAAGTATTGGGCCGCCCAGCGAATACTTCGGAAGATCTCGTCGGGATCTTCACGGAGCCCTTTGGAGTCAGTGCGTTTGAGGTTCTCTCGATATACGATCAAATCCGAGGCTTCGAGATCAGGAAAGTCGGCGGCGGACGCCGCCCTCTGTTGCTGGATGCAGATCGCGGGGCAAAGCTGCAACGGCTTGTATTTCCCGAAGTTCAGGTGGTGATGGCTGAACACCACCCAGTCGACGGGCACGAAAAATTGCGAGGTTGCCGCGAGCAGGCTGCGGGCTAGATCGCGAGACAGCACGTAACCTGCCGTGCCGAGGTGCCGAGACATCAGCCGAGCCAATGAGCGGCCACCCGGGACTTCACCCTCGATCGGTCGCAGCGCGACGTGTTGCCGGAAGGTCTCGAGCTTGACCAGATGGCTGTCGCGAGGAATCCACCGATCGTCGCCCAGCAGCAGGCTCGCGTCATCAGAAATCAGAATGTCGTCTTCGAAGACCGCGCCGTAAGGGGTGTCGCCCTCCGCGACCCGCTGCCAGGCCTGCCGATGGCCAAGGAAACAGCCGATCTCGCCCGCTCCGAGCTTACGCCAAACGCGACGAGGCGGATTCCAGCGGTCGAGTTCCGCGAGCGGCAGCGCCGGCCCCTCCACGCCCGCGACGCGCGTCAGCTGAAAGCCGATCCGCTGCGCCTGACTCTCCATGAACTCACGCCGCACCACCGAGCGATCCAAGTTGATGAAATAGCTCGGGATATTCAAAGTTGGCTTCAGTCGCGAAAGCGAGTTGCGATGATCTGACTAGCACTCAGTATAATTCGCCCCTGCTGGCACTCAAATTGATCGCTCGAGCGAATCCTCGTCTGCGGAGCCAACGCGAGCCCAACGACGGGCACCGAATCCGTTCGATCGGGATCGCCGATCTGCCTGCGACCAACCGCTGACAACTCACCGTTCGCCGCCGTCACGCTCGGTCACGGCGCGATCCGTCGTTCGCCGATCGCTTTCTCACTTCTGCGATACAGCCTTACGAGTGACCGCCTTCTTGCTGACCGCCTTCTTGCTGACAGCCTTCTTG
>DITY01000325.1:16047-17024 GCA_002422955.1 Planctomycetaceae bacterium UBA6172 | reverse complement strand
CAGGCTTCGCTTTCGTTGTGGCGGACCGTTCGACCGTTTTGGCGGCCGCCGCGGTTTTCTTCTTAACCCTCAACGCTTTGACGGCGGCGGGTGTCGCTTCCGTCTTGCTCGTGGTCGATGAGGGGGTGGCGGCCTTGCGTTTGACAACTTTTTTGGACTTTCGCGCGGGCTGGCCCGGCGTCGCGTCATCCGTCGCATCCAATTCGATGCCGAAGATACCGCTCAAATCGTCGTCGGCCAAAGTGGTCGAATTGTCCCCGCTGAAGGCTCGTTCCAGATTCGCCGCCGTCGTCGCCTGTCCGATCAGGTCGAGATGGTTCACCCGCCGCAACTTGAACAGCAATTCGGGTTGCTGGTCGAGTCGGGCTCCGACGCCGTAGAAGGTCGCCGCGATGTGCTTGCAGACGCTGGCGTAATCGGGACAGCTACAGCGCATCGTGATTTCCTTGGGCCGCGGGAACAGCCCGCCGTCGGGTCGAGTCAGCCGCTTCATCACCCCGTCGCTGAACTTGCCTTGCAGCAGGTCGAGCAAGGAATCGACCTCTTGCGCGCAGTCCTGCAGGATCGACTTCCAGACCGCGGGCGGCAGCGTCTTGATCTGGATCTCGATCCGATACGGTTTCGAACCCGCCACGAGCGAGCGGATTTTCCCCGGTTCGATCACCAAGTCGGCGACGGACCCGTTCCGCAAATATGTCCTTCCGCGCGGCAAGCGATTGGCGAAATCCTGATAACGCTCCAAATTCTCACACCACTGCAATCCCCAGAAGGTCTTGGCGATCTTGGTGCTGGTCACCGTCACCGGACAGGGTTGCCGCTTCTCCTTCGCCGCGAGTTTCTTGGCGGCCGCGGTTCCCAGGGAAATCTTGCGACCAACGGGGACATAGGGTGCCCAGAAACTATTGCGGCCATAGTCAAATCTTCCCATCAGCTGCTCCCTCAACGGTGATGTACGAAGCCCTCGCGCGAGCCGCGAG
>DITY01000325.1:12816-16012 GCA_002422955.1 Planctomycetaceae bacterium UBA6172 | reverse complement strand
GCCAACCGCACCGCGTCGCTCGCGGACCAAAGCGAAGCCCAAGCGACTCGGCGACGGGCAGTCCCGACTCAGCAAATCGGCTTGGTCATCGATCGTGATCGAGTCGCCCTGGCCACCGCGATCAAGTCCGACTTTCAGAAAGGGGGTAACCGGCATCCCGCCGAGTCTGGGATGGCTGGTCGGGAAAGTCTGAGTAAACAACAAGCGGCCAACCTGTCATGATTCGGGGAGCTAGCATCCGTTTCACCATGGAGGGAGGGCCGCCTTGCGAGGGACGTCGCTGATCCGAACGCCAAGCCGCCGCACCGCAGTCGCGCTACCGCGTGCCAACGGCACACACGGTGATACCCAAGGGCAACGCCTGAATTTTGTCAGCGCAAAACCCATTTGCCACAACGAGGCAACCTGCGTCGGTTCGATGTACCGCGGTCCGCCCGACGGGGTCGTCGGGATGCTTCGCCGGCATCGAACGCTGCTACTGAACTGGTTTCGTGCCAGCGAGGAGATCGCCAACGGCGGTGTGGAGGGGCTAGACAGTAAATCGAAGCTACCGATGAAAGGGCCTACGGTTTCCAATCCTATAAAACGGTTAAAATCGCCCTGGATCACCAGCTGAGAAAGCTTCCTGAGCCAAATCCAACCAACAGATTTTGCGGACGAGATACGCTTGATAAAATAGTGGTGAGCCGGAGCCGCCGGTAGCAACGGTTTTGATATCTAAGTCGTTTGGCGGCGGCCCCGTTGCCGCTGGCGTTTCGCAACTGGAGCCAGGCTATGCGTCTCGGACTTGTGACCGACATCCACAATGACTATGAGAATCTCGCAAGGGCCTTGGAGGCTTTTCACCATCATCAGGTGGACCAAGTGGTGACGATCGGAGACTCATGCGACGCGTTTGCACCGCCGGAAGGCGCCGATGCGGTTGCGTCGTTGCTTGAACTGTGTGGTGCCATCGGAGTTTGGGGCAATCACGACTTTCACCTTTGCCGCGAAGTCCCGGAATTCTGCAAAGACAAGTTTGCACCCGCAACGTTCGAGTTCATGCGAAGTATGAAGCCGAACCTTGAAATCGACCGATGCTTCTTTAGCCATAAGGATGCGAGTGTTGATCCGAACGACGTTGAGCAGCTGTGGAGTTTCGAGGAGGGCTCGCGTGACCTTCACGCGCGAGCCAAAGCGGCGTTTGCGGCGAATCAACACGGCCGGCAATTCGTTGGCCATTATCACTGCTGGTGGGCTGCGACTCCAAGCGGACCGTTAGATTGGGACGGAACAGAACGATTAACGCTGCTGCCGAGTGAGCGATACCTGGTAGTGATCGCGGGAGTATTCCAGGGGAAGTGCGCAGTACTGGATACCACCAACGGCGTTCTGGATCCGCTGGATTGGTCACGGACATAAATTGCCGCATCGGGTAGCCAGGGCGGTCGCCCGTCCCTGGCCTCCACGCCACCCGGCCAGCGAGTCCGCACTGGGCGGTTTGAAGACGCGGGGCGAGATCCGCCCAGAGAATCTTGAGGCCGCTGATGGGTATGCGTCGCTTCGCGATTTCCGCATCGATCGTCGTGTCGGTTTTGCTCTTGCTGTTGCCGATTGGCTCCGTTTGGGTTGGCCAGTTCGAGTTGACGATCACGATTGATTCTCCCCTCCCCATTCCAGCGAGTCGATGCGAACGCATAATTGCGTTTAATTGGATTTGATTGCGGTCGGCGAACTGGATGTGCCTAGAATTTCAACCGTCGCTCCGCGACGAGGTCGTTGCGGTCGTATCCGTTCCGGGTGTTGAAACACCCGGCTTCTTTCGGTGGTTGCCCTGCGACCGGCGATTCAACCGTCGCTCCGCGACCGGGGTCTCGATGGTCGCCCCGCGACCGGGGATGCAGGCGTCGGGGTATTCCACGAGGTGCTGGAGAGTGATTCGGCTTATGAGGCAAAGCCGATCGCGGTGGCGGGCGGGTACGGGGAATCAGTTGAGGGGGAACTCGTCGTGCTCTTGATAGAGCGGCAGGTGACGGTAGTAGACTTCGAGGATCAGTGCCGCCATGGCGGTGGTATAGAGCCTGCCGCCGACGTCGCCGTGCAAGTCCTGAAAATGCCAACTCCCCTTCTCGTGCCCCTCGGTCGCTTGGGTCCGGATCAGGTGCTCCCGCAGCGGCACGTGCCATTGGTCCCAGCCTTGGTGGCGGACGTTGTGCAGCGCCAGTGCCGCGTAGTAATCGTGGTAGACGTCGGTGAACTTGGGGCCACGCTCGACCAACGCCCACATCGCTTGTTGAAACGGCGTCTGGAAGGGGGATTCGCCGAGATACAGCAGCATCGCTAGGCCGATGGCGGTGGTCGTCGGTTCCGGCTCGGTGGAGATGTAGCCGAACTGATAGCTTCCCGGCGCGGCTAGGCCGCGGATGAATCGGCGGGCATCGGGCAGGGTGTTGGACCGGAGCGGGACGCCGGCGTGACGGCCGGAGACCAACGACAGGATCTGCCAGCCGGAGACGGTCATGTCACCGGGGCTGCCGGGGATGTAACGCCAGCCGCCGGCGGGGTGCTGGGCGACCATCGTGAACAGCAGCACGTCCTCGACCAGGTTGCGGATGTCTTCGTCTTCCCGCTCGCGGAGGCGATCGATGTTCAGGACTTCGGTCAGCGCCAAGGTGGCGATGCCGTGGCCGTACATGCTGCCGGCTTGCAGATCGCGACCGAACTGCGCCGGTCGGGCTTCCTCGCGGAGGTAATAAATCCCTCGGCGAACGGTCTCGGCGTACTTCCCTTCGTGATGGGTGTAGCCGGCGCCAAGGAACGCCAGCAGCGCCAGTCCCGTTCCGGCGGTGGTCGGTGCGGCGGCGTCCCCGAGGATGCTGGAGTGACGGCAACGGCCACGGCAAGGGTCGGCGCGGAGATCAAAGCTCCAGGAGCCGTTCAGCCGTTGATGTTGGGCGAGCCACGCGAGCGCGGCTTCGACGGCCGCTTCGCTGGCGGCGGTCGCTCCGTACCGGGCGCCGAGCTCCCCGCGGCTGGCGGCCGTTCGGGGCGACATGCCGCCCTGAGGCATCCGTGTCCGCAGGCCCGGGGGGAAGGCGGATTGCGCGGCACCGTCGCCGCCACGGCTGCTGGCGAGCAGTTCGCTGACTTCCTGACGCAAGCGATTGCTGGAATCGCCCGTGGCCGCATCGCCGGTCGTGGTGATCGCGGGAACATC
>DITY01000325.1:0-12743 GCA_002422955.1 Planctomycetaceae bacterium UBA6172 | reverse complement strand
GGTGGGGTCGGTCTGCTGAATTGTGACCGGCTCGGCCGATTCGACGTCACTGGTCCGTCCCAGCAGCATCGATTCTTGACCCGGCTTTTCCGGCCACTGCCAGAGTGTCAGCAGGATCAGCAGCAGGGTGTGAACAATCGCGCTGACCAGCCAAGCGGGCGTCTCCTCGGCTTCCCAAAACCGCGCGATGCCGGCGACCGTTCGGCGGGCGATGCCCGTCGGCTGGGGAGGTGGCGGTGGTAGTGATTGGGAGACCATGGGAGGTCGGGCAAGGAATGAGGGCGAACCGAACGGTCTGCCTTCAGTTTACCCCGCGACTTGGATTCGAGCGGCTTGGCCCACGGAAAAGTCTCAAAGCGGGAAATCATCCTCGCCAGCATTGGCCGCATAAATCGGCATGTGCCGGTAATACACTTCCAGGATCATCGTCGACATGGCGGTGACGTACAGTCGTCCGCCGGCGTCCGTGGCGTGACCGCCCCCGAAAAACCAGCTGCCGCCGGCACCGCCCGCGCTGAGGGGGACCTGTTCGCTGACCAGCCAATCACGCAGTTCGGTATTGAACTTTTCCCAACTCTCGCCGCCAAACTGCCGCAGGACTTGAGCGGCGTAGTAGTTGTAATAGACATCGCCGCGGCTGACGCCGATGTTGGAAAGGTGCTCGACCCCTTTCTTGATACCGGGGTGATTCTTGTCCCAGCCGGTGTACATGCGGCAGAGCAACCCGATCGCCGTGCAGGCGGGACGGATGGTGGGGCTGGGCGCGTCGTAACCGTACTGTGACCCTTCATCGGCGGAGACGCTATCGAGGAAGCCGATCGCGCCCCGGATCGTCACTGGAGGGACGATCAAATTGCCCATGTAGGCACTTTTGAGAGCCATCAGGTGCCAGCCGACGACCGAGGTGTCGCTGGGGGGGGTGCCGCGAGCCGAGTAACGCCAGCCGCCGTCGGAATTTTGGGCATAGGCGGTGAAATTGATCGCGGCCTGAGCGGGACCCAGCAGCGCCGGGTCTTCCGTCATGGCGAAAGCTTCACAGAGGACGATCGCGGCCAGGCCGTGCGAGTAGAGCGTTCCGCCGGGCTCGGAGAAATCGAGCGTGGGAACGCCGCCGATCACTTTGGCCTTGCCATTGTTGACCAGAAACAGCAAACCGCGCCGGATCAAGTCTTTGTATTCGCCCTGCATGTGGGTTTGGCCGGCCCCAAGAAACGGCAGCAGGGCCATGGCGGTCGCCGCGTTGAAGGCTTTGGCGCGGGCGGGATCGCCGGGGTCGCCGCCCGAGTCGTTCCGGACGGCCGTGTGCATGAAGGTCCAAGCCCCGTTGGGCATCTGGTGCTTGGCGATCCATTTCAGCGCGTTGGCGACGGCAGCCTCGCTGCTTTCGCTGCCACCGTACTCGCGGAGCAACTTCTTCTTCATGTCGACGCTGCGACTGTCGAGCGATCTCATGCTCATCGAGGTCAGCGACTGCAGTGACGAGCTGACCGGCGCCATTTCGGAAGCCAGGTCCATCGTGTCGACCGGGCTGGCCGCGAACTCCGCCGGCACTTCGACGGCGGTCGGCGAGACCTCCAGCGATTCGGTCACGTCGACCTGCGATTCCGGCATCTCTTCCGACTCCAACGCCTCGCTGATCTCCGCTTCCTCGATCGTGAACTCAGCCACTTCGGGGCCTTCCTCAAGCCCCACCGAAGCGGTCAAGACGTTGATGATCTTGACGGGATCGGTCAGCGTTAACATCCCCAAGAACAACAGGGCCAGGACGTGCACCAGCATGCTGACCGCCCAGGCCGGAACGGCTTGAAACAGCACGAATGCCCGCCGGGGGTTGGCGACGGGAGGCTCGCTCGGCTCGGGTTCGCCAGCCGGGGCCGAGCGACTGGGGGCCAGAGCCTTGGGTCCCTTGGCCTGAGTGACCGGCGTCTGAAGACCAGGGGCGGCTGGTGATTCCGTGGACGCGTTGACGGCGACCGTCGCGGATCGGCCAAAGAAACGTTTCGTTTTCGCGACCGGCTGATCTTCGTTGTTGTTTAGCGCTACCATCGCTTGTCTGATTTCGTCCGCAGTCACGCGGGCCGTTTAAAAGGAGAAGGGAACCCTGGTTGGAAGGAGAATCAAGCCCATGGGCGGATCGAACGGACCGTCGTTACTCGATTACGTTATCAACGAGCAATTGATCAACCAGTTCAAGTCGATAACAAGCGGAGATCAAGAATAGTCGGGTCTCGAACAGTTTAGCGAGAATCTGAATAGGGATGTGTCATTTTAGGCGGGCTGGGTGGCCGAAGGCAAAGCCACTTGGCGTATCCCTTGGAGAGATCGCCGCTTTCAGTTTCCGTAGTAACGTTTGGCCGCCGCGGTTGTACCTCCAATCGTGGACCCCGCTTCGATCGGGTGACCCGCCCAAACGTCTGGGGGACCGCTCGGGTTTAGGCTATGATTCGGGCGGCAGCCGGTTGAGGCTTGACGCCTGGCTAGGTTGAGCTCGTTATCAATTCCGGATGGTACCCTCGTGAATCCGAATCCCAGCAGCGATTTAGCGGTCCGACAGCCTGATCCGGGGGGCGTCTTTTTGCAGCGGGTGCGAGGCGCGTCGCTGAGCGTGCTGGGGGATGGTGACGTCGGCCGCTTGGTGCTGAGTCTGTGCGACAATCACGAGGAGGCACGGCGGAACGTCGTTCGCGACCGCACGCCGGGGGCGATCCCGATCGCGGTGGTCGGTCCGACCGGCCAGGGCAAGTCGTGGTTGATCCGACAATTCTTTCGTTCGCCGCAGGTAATGCAGGCGATCCGGAGTGGCAATCAGCTCGACGAAGCGACCGAGCGATTGGTTTGGGTCGGCCCGACGCCTCCCGCCGACCTGGATTATCGCTACGAGACGTTCCTGTATTGCGACCCGGTCCATCAGGTCGGCCTCGGCTTTTCGTATTTGATGGTCGACACCCCAGGGGCGACGGATGACCGCTCGGCGATCGCCCAAATCGCTCGCAAAGCGCTCTCCTTGGCCGGCATTTTGATCCTGGTCGTCCGCCGCGACCAGCTCCGCAGCGGCAAACTCGCCGACCTGGCGGTGCTGAGCGAGGGGGCGATCGTGATCCCGGTGATCAACGCGATTCGGGAGCACGACAGCGCCCTGCCGGCTGACATCGACGACTTCACGAACCGGATCCGGCATGCGGCCCCCGGCAGCGAGTTGGCGTCCGCGATCTGCGTCGACGACTTCGCGATCGCCGGACGGGACGAAGCGACCGTTGCCCAAGAGCTGGTCGGACAACTGGTCGAGCGGATCACGACCCAGATCGCTCGGACCGGCGGGCCGGAGAGCCGCCAGGGGTGTCGCTTGAGCGCGCTGGACGCCCGCTTTCGGGAGCAATTGGCCGGTCTGCTGGCGGATCGCCTGCCGGGCCTGACCCAGGCGGTCGAGCGGTTGCGCGAGGTCGCCGACGCGCTGCCGAGTGAGATCGCCGAATCGCTGGTCGGTGGCGGTCCGAATCTGCGGGCCGCGATCCGCACGCGGTTGCGAGCCAGCCTCTTGGCCGACACCTCGTCCTTGTGGTTCCCCTACCGCTCGCTGCTCGGTTTGCTGAGCATCACCAGTGGGGTGTGGGACCGTTTGGTCCTGTCCCTCACCGGATCGCTCCCCTCCCTGATCGGTACCGCCTGGGCGGGCATGAAAAATATTGTCACCGATGCCAACCAGGCGAGCGAGTTGCGGGACGGGCTGCGACGCCGGGCTTCGGTGCTGGTCTCGGATCGCTTGGGCCCACCGATCGCGAGATTTCATGCCGAGCTGAAACGGCTCCGGGCGGGTGGAACCGGCATCGGTTTCGCCAGCACGCACCTTTCCGCGACTCGCGATTTGTCCGCGGCCGAAGGGGTCTCGGTGGTGTTGGGGGGACCGCGTGACGAAGTGCCCGCCGACTTGGCCGGGATCGACGCGTTGCAGGAAGCGTCACGGCAGATTGTCGACGAACAGATCGAGAAAGTTGCGGTGTCTCGAAGCCGCACGGTTGTCTGCTGTGCGATCGGCACGGCGGCGTTTTGGCTGCTGATGTCGGGGCCGATCATCGCACTCTACCGCGGTTACTTTGACGCCAGCTTCTCGACGCTCCGCCACATGTCCGGCGATTTGGAGGCCTTCCCGCGGCCCGATCTATCGCTCATTTTGACCAGCTTGTTGCTGTCGATACTGCCGCCGGCGATCTTCGCGATGTTGGTGATCACCTGGGCCCAGAGCCGCAGTCGGGTGGATGCCGCCGAAGCCGCGATCACGAAGACGCATCGCGTGGTGATCCAACGGCTGCAGCGTGATCGCGTGCTGCGATTGCGGTGGAGCGATCCGCTGCTGGCCGACGCCGAGTTCCTGCTGGCCGTCGATCGCGACGCGCGACGCGGGGAAACGTCCGAAGTACTCCGCTAAGTCACGCCGCCGGCCGACGAAGTCGCTGGTGGCTGAGCCGACAACCGAAAAATTTCCGTTACCAACCCGAGTGCAAGCGAACCATGCGATCGACCGCGTTTGGCAGGCCGCGAATCAGCGTTCCGCTAGGTGGCCCAAAACCGCCCAATCCTTTCCGCCGAGCCACGCGTGCCGCGGTGGAGCGTTCGCCTTTCTCGGCGCGTCGCGGGGCATTCGGCCTGTTGAGCCTGTTGCTGTTGGGGGCGACTGGCTGCGGCGATTCGGAGTCGCAACCGGCACCACCCGCCCCGCCGCAGGTTACGTTCGTGGAAGCCGCCGCCGTGGAGACGGTCGACTACGACGAATATCTGGGCAGAACGGAGGCTTCCGAAACGGTGGAGGTTAGGAGCCGAGTCTACGGCTACCTCAAATCCGTCGAGTTCCGCGATGGCGACCTGGTCAAGACAGGGCAACTGCTGTATTCGATCGAACCCGAAGATTACCAGGCGGCTCATCAACAATCGCTGTCGCGAGTCGTCGTTGCCGAATCCCGAGCGGTGACGGCTAAGGCGAAGCTAGCCCGTAGCAAACAGTTGCTTCCGGTCGGCGCGGTTTCGCAGGAAGAGTACGACGAGGATGTGGCGGTGGTGAAGGAGACCGACGCGACGATCGCGGCCGCCAAGGCCGATGCCGCTCGCAGCGAGCTAGATCTGAAGTACACGCAGCTGACGTCACCGATCGACGGCCAGATCGATCGCACCCTGATCACGCCCGGCAATCTGGTCACCGGCGGCATGACGGACGGCACGCTGTTGGCCAGAATCGTCAAGACCAGCCCGCTGTACGTCTATTTTGACATCGATGAAGCGTCGCTGCTGCGGTATCGCAGGCTGCGAGCGGAGAGCGGCAGTGAACGATCGATCGAGGCGCTCCGCGACGCGAAGATCCCCGTCGGTGTCCGCATGGATGACGAAACCGATTTCCCGCACATCGCACAGCTGGACTTCGTCGAGAATCGCCTCAGCGAGAGCAGCGGAACGATCAAGCTGCGAGCGGTGCTCGAGAATGCGGATCGTGAAGTTCCCGCGGGTGCCTTCGTCCGCGTGCGGATGCCAGCCAGCGCTCCCTACCAGGCGATTGCGATCCCAGAGCGGGCGATCGCGACGGACCAGTCGGTCAAGTTCGTCTACGTCATCGATGACCAAGGAGTCGCCCGCCGCCGCAACCTGACCCTCGGTCCGGCACGGGGCAGCGATCGCTTGGTGCTGGCTGGCGTCGAGCCGGGCGAACGAGTCGTCGTGGGCGGTTTGCAGCGTGTGCGACCCGACAAGGCGGTCGACGCTCGTCCCGACACCGCCGCGGCCGCCAAGGCCCCAGCAACCGTGCCGGGGGCAGCGTCCACAACGGTGCCCGCGACGGCGCCCGATGCAGCACCCGCGACGGCTCCCGATGCAGCGCCCGCGACGTCGCCTGCCGCGGTTACCACCCCACCGTCATCCTCGGAAGCCAAGTGAGGTAACGGTGGTCAATTTCTTTATCAATCGGCCGATCTTCGCGTCGGTCATCTCGATCATCATCGCGCTCTCCGGCCTCGTCTTCGTCTGGTCGTTGCCGATCGCGCAGTTCCCCGATATCTCGCCGCCGACGGTGCAGGTCAGCTGTTTTTATCCCGGCGCGGATTCGCAGGTCGTTGCGGAGACGGTCGCGACGGTGATCGAACAACAGATTGTCGGCGTCGAGAACATGCTTTACATGTCCTCGCAGTCGACCAACGACGGCGGCTACAACCTGACGGTCACGTTCGAAGTCGGCACCGACTTGGATATGGCGCAAGTGTTGGTTCAGAACCGCGTGAACCTGGCCACACCGTCGCTGCCGCCGGAGGTCAAACAGACGGGCGTCAGCGTCAAGAAGAAAAGCCCCAGCATCCTGTTGCTGATCAATTTGATCTCGCTGCAGCAGTCCTACGACCAGTTGTATCTGAGCAATTTCGCGACGCTGCGGTTGCGTGACGAGTTGGCCACGATCCGCGGCGTGGGTGACGTCTCGCAACTCGGCCAACTCGATTACAGCATGCGCGTCTGGTTGGACCCTGCGCGGATGGCGGCACGAAATTTGACCGCCAGCGATGTCATAGCGGCGCTTCGTGAACAGAACGTGCAAGTTGCCGCCGGGGCGCTGGGCCGCGCGCCGGCGCCGCCGGGCCAGGCCTTCCAGTATTCGCTGTCGACCCAAGGAAGGCTGACGCAACCCGCGGAGTTTGGCGGGATCGTGCTCCGCAGCAATCCGGGTGGCGAAACGATCTACCTTCGCGACGTGACCAGCGACCGCCGCGAAGTCGACGGGCAGGCCCTCGGTGGCATCCAATTGGGCGCCAAAAACCAGGACACCTCCTGCTTGCTGGACGGTCAGCCGTCGGTCGGTTTGGCGATCTATCAGCAACCCGGCTCCAACGCCATCGAGACGGCCAAGCTCGTTCGCCAGCGGATGGACGAGTTGCGCGCGACCTTCCCACCCGATCTCGACTACGCCATCGTCTACGACACCACGCCGTTCATCAACGAATCGGTTCGCGAAGTCTTCAAGGCGCTGCGCGACGCGATCCTGCTGGTCGCCATCGTCGTGCTGGTCTTCTTGCAGTCATGGCGGGCCACCGTGATCCCGCTGATCGCCATTCCGGTCGCGATCCTGGGGACCTTCACCGTGATGGCGGGGATCGGCTTTAGCCTCAACAACCTCTCGCTGTTCGGCTTGGTGCTGGCGATCGGGATCGTCGTCGATGACGCGATCGTCGTGGTCGAAGCGGTGGAGCACAAGATCGCGCAGGGTCTGGATCCGCGCGAGGCGACGCGGAAGGCGATGGAGGAGGTTGCGGGTCCGATTATCGCGACCTCGTTGGTGATGATGTGCGTCTTCATCCCCTGCCTCTTCATCAGCGGGATCACGGGCCAGTTCTTCAAGCAGTTCGCGCTCACGATCGCGACGGCGACCTTCTTTTCCACCATCAACTCGCTGACCATGAGCCCCGCGTTGGCGGCGCTGCTGCTCGTCCCCAAGGACCAACAGCGCGACCCGTTGTCGCGAGTGATCACGGGTCTGTTCGGCTGGTTTTTTCGGCTGTTCAATGTGGCCTTCGACTTCGTCTCCGACCGTTATGGCAACGGTGTTCGCTGGATGCTCCGCATGAGCGTTGTGGTGCTGCTGCTCTACGGTGGCTTGCTGTTGCTGACTTATCGGGGCATGACGACCGTCCCGACCGGTTTCATCCCGCCGCAGGACAAAGGCTACCTGTTGGTCGACTTTCGCCTGCCCGATTCGGCCTCGCTGGAACGCACGACCGCGGCGGTCCGTCGCGCGATCGAAGTCGCCGGTTTCCGGCCCGCCGTGGTCAAAGCGGAAGCCGGCGCGGAGGCTCCTGACGCCCATGCGAATGCGGAACACGGCGACAAGCCGCAGGCCGGGATCGCGGGGGTTGCGCACACGATCGGGGTCGTTGGCCAATCCTTCGTTCAGAACGCGATCGGTTCGAACTTCGGCGCGATGTTCGTGATCTTGGATGATTTCGAGCACCGTGAGGACGCGTCGCTGGGCGCCGAGGCGGTCGCCGCTCGGCTAAGGCAGGCGTTTTATAAGGAAATTCCCGAAGCCAACGTCGCCGTCTTCGGCGCGCCCGCCGTCGATGGGCTGGGCAATGCCGGCGGCTTCAAGGTGATGATTCGCGACGTCGCCAACCTCGGCTTCACCCAGCTTCAAGATTCGGCGATGGCCGTCGCCAGCGAAGGGAATCAGACGCCGGGGTTGGTCGGCCTATTCACCGGCTTCACCGCCAACACGCCACGGATGTTCGTCGATGTCGATCGCGAGAAATGCAAGTTGCTCGGCGTGCCGCTGAACGAAGTCTTTCTGACGCTGCAACTGTTTCTGGGCGGATACTACACCAACGATTTCAACGATTTTGGTCGTACTTGGCAGGTCAATCTGCAGGCCGATCCGATGTACCGCGTCACGCCCGAGGACGTCGGCCGCTTGCAGGTACGGAACAAGCAGGGGGAGATGGTGCCGCTGGCATCGATCGCTAAGGTTCGGCAGACCACCGGACCGGCGCTGGTCACGCGGTACGACGGGGCCGTCGCCGCGGCGATCAACGGCGCGTCGCTGCCGGGCATGAGTTCGGGGCAGATGATCACCGCGGTGGAGGGCGTGACCGCCGCGCAGTTGCCACTGGGGATGGATGCCCGCTGGACGGAATTGACGCTGCTGCAGATTCAGGCTGGCAACACGGCGCTGTTGGTCTTTGGCATGGCCGTCGTGCTCGTCTTCTTGGTTTTGGCGGCGCAGTACGAAAGTTGGTCGTTGCCGTTGGCCGTGATCCTGGTCGTGCCGATGTGCCTGCTCGCCTCGGTTACCGGCATCGCCCTGGCGCGGATGGATATCAACATCTTCGTCCAGATCGGCTTCGTCGTGCTGGTCGGCTTGGCCAGTAAGAACGCGATCCTGATCGTCGAGTTCGCTAAAGAGCAAGTGGCGCACGGGGTGCCTTTGGCCGACGCGACCGTGCTGGCATGTCGCAGTCGCTTGCGACCGATCATCATGACGTCGTTGGCGTTCATCTTCGGCGTGATCCCGCTGGCGCTGGCGCACGGGGCCGGCGCGGAGATGCGACGGACGCTCGGCATCGCCGTGTTCAGCGGGATGCTCGGCGTGACCTTGTTCGGCGTGCTGCTGACGCCAGTATTTTTCTACGTGGTTTCGCGGTGGACGGGCGGCAAATCGAGCTAACGGGCTGCGAGACGGCGTCGCCAGCGGGTGGAGTAAACGAACGACATGGCGATTCAAAAGCTGCAGTGGACCGGACCGCATGTCGTCATCATCGGCGGCGGCTTTGGGGGGTTGGAGGTGGCCAAGCGGCTGGCCCGAGCCAAGGTCCGCGTGACGCTGGTTGACCGCCGCAACTTCCACCTGTTCCAGCCGATGCTCTATCAGGTCGCAACCGCCGCGTTGTCCCCCTCGGACATCGCCAGCCCGATCCGCCAGATTCTCACCGACGTGCCGAACTGCCGCGTCGGTTTGGCCGAAGTGGCCGGGATCGACTTGGCCAAACGGCAGGTGATTTTCAGGCGGCATGCCCTGAAATATGACTATTTGGTGCTGGCCGCCGGGGCGACGCATTCCTACTTTGGCAACGACCAGTGGGCCGAAGTGGCGCCGGGGCTCAAGTCGATCGAGAACGCGGCCGAAATTCGCCGCCGCATCCTGCTCGCGTTTGAGAGCGCCGAGTATGAGGCGGATGCCGAGTCGCGGCAGGCGGCGTTGACCTTCGCGGTGATCGGCGGCGGACCGACCGGCGTCGAGTTGGCTGGCGCGATCAAGGAGATCGCCACCGGCACCTTGGTCGCCGACTTTCACTACATCGACACCGCGACGACGCGGGTGATGCTGATTCAGAGCAACGAACGCCTGTTGCCACAGTTCTCGCCCAAGTCCAGCGAGCGGGCCAAACGCGACCTGGAGACGCTGGGTGTCGAGGTCGTGCTGAACTCGCGGGTGACCGAGATCACCGAGCGAGGTTTTCGCTGCGGGGACCAATTCATCGCCGCGCGAAACGTGTTTTGGGCCGCTGGCGTCGCCGGCAACCCGTTGGCCCGCTCACTCGGCGTGCCGCTGGACCGCTCGGGCCGCGTGATCGTCGAGCCCGACCTGAGTGTACCGGGGCATCCCGAGGTGTTCGTGATCGGCGACTTGGCCGCGGCGAACTCGGCCGACAGCGGTGCCGCCGTGCCTGGGGTTGCGCAAGCAGCGATGCAAGGTGGCCGGCACGTCGCCCGCCTCATCCGCGAAGAAGTCGCCGCGGCACCGTCGGTCAAGCCTCCGCGGGCTGCCTTCGTCTATCGCGACAAGGGCTCGATGGCGACGGTCGGCAAGGCCCGTGCCGTGGTCGAGATCGGGAATTGGAAAATCGCGGGCTTCCCCGCCTGGTTCCTCTGGGGTGCCATTCACATCTTCTTCTTGGTCGGATTCCGCAACCGGAGCAAGGTGTTCGGCAAGTGGTTCTGGAATTGGCTGATCAACGCTCGCGACGCGCGGTTGATCCTGGGGGTTTCGCAGGTCCAGATCCTGAACGCGTCCAGCGAGGATCTGGTCGATCTCGAGGAACCACCCCGCGTGAGCTCACCAGACGACTTGCCGGCAGCATAACTCGAACCGCCACAACCCGACACCGCGTTCACGGCTACCGCTCGAGGGCGTTGCCATGTGCGACCAATCAGGGGCACTGGAGCCGCATGCATAGTTTGACGCTGACGATCCGACCGACGCGGGAAGGCCATCGGGTCATCGCCGAGATCATCGAACCGGGCTTGGCCGCGGGCGGACGTCGCGACGAACCGTTTCTGCTCGACCTACAAGCGTTACCTCAACTGCGAACCGGCGCGACGCATGCCGAGGGCTTGTTGCAGTATGGCCGGCGGCTCGGCGAGGCGGTCTTCACCGGTTCGATCGCGGAGGCCTTGCATTCGGCGAGCGTCCGTGCCGATGCGGCGGGGGATGTGCTGCACCTGCTGCTCGCCGTCGAGGACCCACTGCTGCTCGGTGTCCGCTGGGAACGGCTGTGCATCCGCATCGACGGCCAATGGCAATTCGCAAGACTTCAACAGCGAACGCCGTTTTCCTTCTTCTTGCCGTCCGAAAATGACAAACGCTATCCGGCGATCAGCCGCGCCGATCTGCGAGCGCTCGTCGTCGTCGCGAACTTAGGACCGACACGTCCCTTCGGTTTGGCCGAGTTCGACGCGGCGGCGACCGTCGCGCAGGTCCGAGCCGCGCTGGGTGCCATCCCGGCCACGGTCCTGGCCTGCGATGGAAATGAGCCGGTCCCAGGGACGGACGGGCTGCCGACCTTGGACGCGATCTGCGAGCGGATCACGAACGAGCGGCCGACGATCTTGCATCTCGTCTGCCATGGCATGTACCGCGCGGCCGAGCAGGAGACGTTTCTGTTCTTGCATCAGTCGGGCGAGGTCGACTCGAACCGGCCTGACGCGCACGTGCATCGCGTTTCGGCGACGCAGTGGATCGCGCGGCTGCGGACGTTGCAGGCGGCTCGCGGCCTGCCACATTTAACCTTTCTCAGCAGTTGCGATACGGCCGCGCCCGAGGCTGAAGGCGCCCTGGGCGGCTTGGGGCAACGGCTCGTTCGCGAGCTCGGAATGCCCGCGGTGATCGCGATGACGGAAGCGGTCGATATCGAGTTGGCAGGGCAGTTGTCGACGGCGTTCTATCGGCGGCTGTTGGTCCAAGGGGCGGTCGATCGCGCGCTGGATGAAGCCTGCTCGGCGTTGGCCGGACATGGGCACGTGTTGGTCCCGGCGCTGTTCAGCCGCCTGGCCGGTCGCAAGCTGTTCGACGATTTTGGCTTATTGACCGTCGGGCAATGGGAACAGGGCTTGCTGCGGGTTGCGGCATTGGTGACGCAGCGAGCACCGGCGCTCAGCGATCGCTTCACCACGCTCGCCGCGCGGGCTCGCCCCGCGCTCGCGATTCGCAGGCAATCCGAGTCGGCGGAGCCTTCCGAGGACGCACGCAGAGCGACGCAGGTCATCACCCAAACGCAAGGGGAACTCAACGAACTCTGCCTCGACTTCCTCGACAACACGTTCGATCACGTCGCCAAAGGCTTGACGCTGGCGATTCCCGATTACGACGGCCGTTGCCCCTTCCCCGGGCTGGCCGCGTTCGATCAAGTCGCGGGGGAAGACTTTCGCCCGTTCTTCTTTGGCCGCGAGGCGGTGACCGAGGAACTGAGGCAACGAGTGGAGGAACATCGCTTCGTCGCCGTCTTGGGCGGATCCGGCAGCGGCAAGTCGTCGTTGGTCCGCGCCGGTTTGCTGGAAGCGATGCGCGCTCGACAATCGCAATTGCAGGCGATCGTTTTCGCACCAGGTCCCGATCCCTCGGCGCGGTTGCGTACCGCCCTGGAGACGACCCCCGAGCCGGACATCGTGGTCGTCGACCAATTCGAAGAACTGTTCACGCTCGTTCGCGAGCCGGCCGATCGAGAGGCGTTTCTNNCTCGCCGAGTGTGCCGAGCACGACACGCTGCACGCGCTGTTGGATGCCGGCGACAAGCATTTGAAGATCATTCAACCGCTGCGGGGTCACGAACTGCGGGAGGTGATGGAACGCCAAGCGAATCAGGTGCAGCTGCGATTCGAGCCGGGGCTGGCGCAGAAGATCTTCGAAGAGATCGAAGGGGAACCGGGCGCGATGCCGCTGCTGCAGCATTGCCTACGCCAGCTGTGGCACTTTCGACATGGCTGTTGGCTGCGGCTCGTCGATTATGTCG
>DITY01000007.1 GCA_002422955.1 Planctomycetaceae bacterium UBA6172 | reverse complement strand
CGTCGAACTGATGCTGCCAATGGTTATCGGCATCGAACGCGATCCCGATCTTGGTCGCCCGCGCGGCCTGCATTTCCAGCAATTCCGCCGCCATGTCGGTGACGGCGCTTTCGGCGCTCTTGCGAGCGTTGGCCCAGCCCAGGCCGCCGATCTTCGCCAGCCGCGGCCGGGAACTGCCGCCGCCGATGTACCGCTGGATCAGGCCGATCCGCGAAGCCGGCACGTAGATCAACGTGCCGCCGTCGAACTCGATCGTCAGGTGTTCTTGCTGCTGGCCGTTCTTGTCGATGTGCCGCAGACCGCGATAGAGCCCGATGCCATGGGACAGATGGACGACCAGGTCGCCCGGTTCCAACTGGGCCAGCGTGTCGATCGGCTTGCCGCGCGACCGCGTGCGGCCACGTCGCACGGGACTGCGGTGAAACAGCTCCGCGCCGGTCAGCAGCAACACCTCGATCTGACTCAGCCGAAACCCGCAGCTCAGATCAGCCACAACGAGGTGCAGCCGTCCGGATCGCGCCGCGTCGGTGTCCGTCAGCAGTTCGGTCAACCGCTCNNGTCTGGTCGATCGCCCCGGAAAAGGACTCGACCGTGGTCGCATGGACGTCGATCCGCTTCTTGCCGGTCGCTTCGCCGAGCGTCGCCGCCAGCGCGATCCGGTGGGCGGATAAGCTCTGCAGCAGCGTCGGGAAATCGCTGAACAGCGACGTGTCCGCCAAACGGTGCATCAACTGCTCGGACGCCTGTTGGCACTCCCCGGGGTCGACCACCAGCACGATCGTGTCGGCGGGCAGGTAATCGGCGAGCGGTCCGAAGCGTTCGCGGCCGCCACCGATCGCGGCCAGGTCGATCTCGCGGAGCGTTTCGATGCTGCGTTGGCTGGCGGGATCGAAGCGGCGGATCGATTCGATCTCGTCGTCAAACAACTCGATCCGCACCGGCGCGGGCTGATCGGGTGAATAGATGTCGAGGATCCCGCCCCGCTGGCTGAACTCGCCGGGCAACTGGACCGACGTCGAGGCGTGAAAGCCCGCTTCGGCCAACCACCGCCGCATCGCTTCGTCATCGAGCCGCTCGCCCACGGCCAATCGCCGCGTCGCCGTGGCGACCGATTCCGGCGTCGGCACCGACTGCATCGCCGCGCCGATGTAGGTGGTGATGATCAGCGGTTGGGGATCGCCCGGACTCCTCGCCCGCAGTTTCTGCAGCACCTGCAAGCGTTCGGCGAAGTCGGCGTCGCGGATCGAATCGGGCGTGCCGTCGGACGCGCTGAGCGGCATCGCCAGCGAGTGTTCGATCCCGAACGCCTTGCAATCGCCGGCGACGATATCCGCGTCGACCGCCTGGGGGACGAGCACCAGGACGTGCGAGGTGTGGCGGGCCAAGGTGGCGGCCAACAGCGCCCGGACCCCGCCGAAGACGCCATCAAAGGCGAAGGTCTGGCCCGGCTTCCACGTGGCCAGCCGCCGGGGCAGGTCGAGCGACGCGTCGAGCAACGGGGGCAGATCGCCCAAGCCTTCGGGACGGCGTTCGCGTCGCGGCGGCGAAGGTTTTTCCCGGGGCTGGGTCGTCACGGATCTCGGTTCGCTGGTAGGCAACGGAGGGGTTTGTGAAGCGGCTCACGCCCCTGGGCGAAGGACGGATCAACTCCTGGTCCCCCATCAAACCACCTGGCGCGACGCCGCACAACGGGCGCAGGTGAAAATCCTCGCCCAGCGACGCGGGTTAGGGGGTCAGGAGTCCATTGCCGGAACGGACCGAAGGGTGCTGCGCACAATTGACTCCTGACCCCGCAACCCTGGCGTCAGCCACAGGTTTTCTCCAGGATCGGTCACGCCCTGCGTTTCCACTCGACGGTTTGCTACACTTCGACGCCTCGGAAACGATCGGCTTGCCGCGCCTCAGGACGCTTGACCCCGCGTCCGTTTTCGAGCCTTCGACAGTGATTCGACTTTCATCCCCTCCCTCGCGGCCACGCTGTTTCCATGCCTCGTGATTTTCTCAAAGACGTTGCTGACGAATACGACGTCGTGGTGATCGGCAGCGGCCTGGCCGGAATGACCAGCGCCAACATCCTGGGCCGCGCCGGACACCGCGTGCTGCTGCTGGAGCAACATTACAAGCTCGGCGGCTTGGCGACCTGGTTCCTCCGCCCCGGCGGCCACGTGTTCGACGTCTCGTTGCATGGCTTCCCCCACGGCATGATCAAATCGTGCCGCCGCTACTGGAACGCCGACATCGCCGACCGGATCGTGCAGCTCAAAAACATCCGCTTCGATAACCCGATGTTCTCGTTGACGACGACGTTCAACCGCGAGGACTTCACCCGGTTATTGACCGAACGCTTCGGCATCGAAGCCGCGACGGTGAACGAGTTCTTCGACACCGCCCGCGGGATGAACTTCTATGACGACCAAACGACGACCACCCGCCAGCTATTCGATCGGTTCTTCCCCGGCCGCGAAGACGTCGTCCGCCTGCTGATGGAGCCGATCACCTACGCCAACGGCTCGACGCTGGAAGACCCGGCGATCACTTACGGGATCGTGTTCAGTAACTTCATGAGCAAAGGCGTGTTCATCTACCAGGGCGGGACCGACGACCTGGTCGCCCGGATGAAGCGGGAATTGGAAAAGAACAACGTCGAGATCGCGATTCGCTGCCCCGTCGAGCGGATCGTCGTGCAGGACGGCCGGGTGCAAGCCGTCGAGGTCGCCGGACGGCAAATCCGCTGTCGAGCCGTGGTCAGCAATGCGAACTTGCGGACCACGATCCTGAACATGATCGGCCGCGAATCGCTGTCACCCGATTTCGCCGCCGCCGCCGAAGCCGTGCGTTTGAACAACAGCAGCACGCAGGTCTACATGGCGATGAAACCCGAGGTCGAGATCGACGAATCGACGGGCGACCTGCTGTTCACCAGCACCGCGCCGGTCTTCCGCACCGACCTGCTGCTGAGCCGTGAGATCACCAGCCGGACCTTCAGCTTTTATTACCCCGATACCCGCCCCGGCAAAAAGCGTCGGCACGCGGTGGTCAGCAGCACCAACGCCAACTGGAGCGATTGGGCCGATCTGCCGGAAGGCGAATACGAACGCAGCAAACAAGAGCTGATCGAAACGACGATCGATGCCCTGGAAAAATACGTCCCCGACGCGCGGGCCAAGATCGAATGGGTCGAAGCCGCCACGCCGCGAACCTTCCAGCACTACACCCACCACCAAATGGGCGCGAGCTTCGGCACGAAGTTCGAAGGGCTGGGGGTCAGTCGGGCGCTACCGCAACAGATCGCGGGAATGTATCACGCCGGCAGCGTCGGGATCATCATGAGCGG
>DITY01000024.1:31359-32913 GCA_002422955.1 Planctomycetaceae bacterium UBA6172 | reverse complement strand
TCACCGACCGCTGCAACATCCGTTGTTTCTACTGCATGCCGGCGGGTGAAGTGACGTTTGCCCCGCGTGAGCAACTGCTCAGTTTTGAAGAGATCGCTCGGATCGTCCGCATTCTGGCCGGAGTCGGCGTCCGCGACGTGCGGTTGACCGGGGGGGAACCGCTGGTGCGCCGCGATCTCGAGCGGTTGGTCCGGATGCTGATCGAGATCGAGGGGGTGGGCGACTTGGCGCTGACCACCAACGGGATCCTCCTGCCGCAACAAGCCCGCCCCTTGCGCGAGGCGGGGTTGAAACGGCTCAACATCAGTCTCGATACGCTCAACGAGGCGGTGTTCCAGCAAATCACTCGCCGCCAAGGCGTGCAGCGGGTGCTCGACGGCATCGACGCGGCCGTGGCGGCGGGCTTCGAGGCGATTCGGCTGAACGCGTTGGCGATCCGTGGCTTGACCGAACCGGAACTGGAGCCGCTGGTCGAGTTTGCCGCCGCGCGCGGGTTGACCCTCCGGTTCATCGAATACATGCCGCTGGATGCCGATCGCCGCTGGGAGCGGGATCAAGTCTTGAGCGGCGCGGCGATCCTCGACCGGTTGCGAACGCGGTTCGGCCGACTCCGCCCGCTCGACCCGCCTCACGAGTCGCAGCCCGCCCGCGATTTCGAATTGCTCGATCTGCCGGCGGACGCCGCGGGACGTCATCCCCGCGTCGGCCTGATCCGTCCGGTGACCGAGCCGTTCTGCGGCGCCTGTGACCGGATTCGCCTGACCGCCGAAGGGATGGTGCGGAATTGCTTGTTCTCCCATCGCGAATGGGACTTGCGACAATTGCTTCGCGGCGGGGCCAGCGACGCGGAAATCCTGGAGACCGTCGCGGCCGCGGTGGGGGCCAAGGAGGCGGGGCACCTGATCAGCGAACGCGGGTTTTCCCAGCCCGAGCGGGCGATGTTTCGCATCGGCGGTTGAACCGATCGCCGTGCGACCCCTAGAATCGGCGTCGTGACGCGACTCGGACCCGCAGCCGCCTGCCGTTCCCACGGCATCGCTGTCACCACTCCTTACCCTCTCTTCGGATGCCTCAACGATCATGTCCGCCGAACCCTCGCGAACGGTTGCCCAAGCCCTGGAACGGATCGCCGCCGCGGCGCAGCGCGGATCGCTGAGCCAATCCGCCGTGGTGAACTTGCGGGCCTGGTTGACCGAGTCGCGATACCAGGAGTACTTGCCGCAGGTGCTGGAGCACATCGATGCGGAGCGTTGGAAGCAACTCGATGACGTCTTCTGGACGGTGATCCCGTTCGGCACCGGCGGTCGCCGCGGCAAGATGTACCCGATCGGTTCGAACGCGATCAACGATCGCACCATCGGCGAGAGCGCTCAGGGTTTGGCCAGCTACGTCAAGCAGACCTGCGGCGATGCGCAACCGCTGAGCTGCGCGATCGCCTACGACACCCGCCACCGGTCGCGGCACTTCGCCGAGTGGTGCGCGGGAATCCTGGTGGCCAACGGATTCAAGGTTTACTTCTTGGATGATTATCGCGCCACCCCGCAGCTCTCGTTC
>DITY01000024.1:15076-31178 GCA_002422955.1 Planctomycetaceae bacterium UBA6172 | reverse complement strand
CCGCGGGACCTGAAAATTCTGTTCACGCCGCTGCACGGGGTCGGGGCGCTGGCGACCCTGCCGGTGCTCCGGGGTGACGGGTTTGACGACGTCGAGGTCTATGGGCCGCACGCCGAGCCGAATCCCGATTTTCCGAACGTCCCGGGGCATGTGTCCAATCCCGAGAACGCCGCGATCTTCGATGAGCCGATCCGCTACGCGCGTCAAACCGGCCGCGAGCTGATCCTAGCGACCGATCCGGACGCCGATCGCCTCGGCTGTGCGGCTCCCCTGACGCTCGATACCGCCGGCCCCTGGGCGACCTTCACCGGTAACCAGATCGCCGCGCTGTTGACCGATTTCGTACTCGGCGACCGGGCCCAGGCCGGGACCCTGACCGCCGATCACTACGTCGTCAAAACGCTGGTGACCACGGAGTTGGTGCGACGGATCGCCGAGAGTTACGGTGCCCGCTGCGAAGGGGACCTGCTCGTCGGGTTCAAAAACATCGCCGCCACGATCGATCGCTGTGGCCCGGACCGATTCCTGTTCGGGACCGAGGAATCGCACGGCTATCTGATCGGCCAATACGTTCGCGACAAAGATGGGCCGGTAGCCTGCATGTTGATGAGCGAGTTGGCGGCCGAGCTCAAGTCGCATGGTCAGACGCCGCACGATCGCTTGGCGGAACTGTACCATCGCCACGGCTACCACCAAGAGAAGGTGATCAACCTGGTGATGGAAGGGAGCGAGGGGATGGCGGCGATGAACCGCTTGATGACGGTGCTGCGGACCGAGCCGATCCGCGAGCTGGGCGGGATGCCGGTCGCGTCCGTCCGCGACTACCTGAATAGCATTCGCCTCAATTTTGGCCTCGTGGGCGGGTCCGTCGATGCCGCGCCCCAGCCGCTCGTCGGACCGGTCGGCGATATGGTGATCATGGACTTGGCCCAAGACGGCAACTATGTCGCCGCGCGGCCGTCGGGCACCGAGCCCAAGATCAAAATTTATCTGTTCGCGCGGCTGGCCCCCACCGATTCGAACGACCTGGAAGCCGCCAAGGCGACCTTGACCCGACGGCTCGATGCCTGGGACCAGGAACTTCGCGGCTTGGCAAAGCAGTACTGTTAATCGGTTTTGCCGCCCCTTCCACAGTCGTCCCGCGAAACGTCGCGAGGTTTGCATGTTATCCCCGTCGGACGCAGCGATTTTACCGAGCGACTCCGGCGTGCTGCTGATCGGGCACGGGACTCGGGACGAGGACGGTCATCGTGAGTTCCTGCGGTTGGGCGCGGGGTTGGCCGAGTCCCTGGCACCGCTGCCGGTCGAACTCAGCCTATTGGAACTGCAGCCACCGCGGATCGCCGATGCGTGGGATCGTCTGGTCGCGTCCGGGGTGCGTCAGGTCCTCGCCGCGCCGCTGTTGTTATTCGCCGCCGGTCATGCGAAATCGGATATCCCAGATGAGTTGGCGGCCTGTCAGTCGCGGCATCCGGGGATCGCGTGGAGTCTGGCGCGACCGTTGTCGCGAGCGCCCGAACTGATCCAACTGGTCGCTCGCCGTTGGTGGCAGGCGATCGACGATGCCGGGGCCGATCCCGACCAAACGGCCGTGATCGTCGTCGGCCGCGGCAGTCATGATCCCTGCGCGCAGGCCGATTTGCGGGTGTTGGCGGAGTGCGTTCGCCGGCGCTGTCCCGTCCGCCGGGTCGCCATCGCCTTTTACGCGATGGCGGAGCCGAAATTGGACCAGGTCATCGCCGCGGTCGTCGCCGATCCCGAGGTTCGCCACGTGATCATCCAGCCGCACCTGCTGTTTCAAGGCGCGATCCACCGCGCGCTGCTCGATCAGGTCGAGGCGGCGCGCGCGCGGTACCCCGACCAGCATTTCACGACCGCCGGATATCTCGGCCCCGACCCGCTTGTCGTCGCCGCGTTGATCCGCAGGATCGCGGGCGTGGCGAGCCGGTCGACCGGCGTCGCCGGGGTTGGGGCCTGCCCCGGCTGATCCGACACACGTCCCAGTACTCGATTGACTTCAGCCTCTGTGAGACGCATGTCCCTGGCGTGATTCCCGCGCCGGTCGTCTCGAGATCACGGACGTTACCCTGCGAAGAGGATGCCGATGACGACGGAAAACGCCGAGGAACGCTCAGGTCTTTCGGGGCCAGAGCTCGAGAGCATTCTGCAAGCGTTGACCGCGATTCGCTTGGACATTGTGGCGGCGGCGAGCCGGTCCGCCTCGCGTCTCGCGGAGGTTCACCCGAGCTATCGAGCCAGCGCCGGGAACCTGGTGCATTACCTCGCGCTCCGCCGCCGCGACCTCCGTCCGTTGCAGCTGCGGTTGGCCAAGCTGGGATTGTCGTCCTTGGGCCGCGCCGAGTCGCACGTGTTGGCGACGGTCGATGCGGTGTTGGAAGTCCTGCGGCGGTTAACCGGTTCGCCCCGCCAGCCCTCGCCGACGGAGCCCGAGGTCATCGATTTCGCCACCGGTGAGCGGCTGCTGAGCGAGCACACCGAGACGCTGTTGGGTCCCGCCACCCTTGGCCGAGGGGTGCGGATCATGGTCACCATGCCGAGTGAGGCGGCGGACCATTACACGGTCGTTCACGATCTGCTGCAGCGTGGCATGGATTGCATGCGGATCAATTGCGCCCACGATGACGCGGCCGCCTGGGCTCGGATGATCGAGCACCTGAGGCGGGCCGAGCTGGCGCTGGGGCGATCTTGCCGGGTGGTCATGGATTTGGCTGGGCCGAAACTGCGGACTGGGCCGTTGGAACCCGGACCGTCGGTCGTTCGAATTCGCCCAGGCCGCGATGTCTATGGGCGAATCACCGCCGCCGCGCGGGTTTGGCTGACGGCGGCGAATGCTCCCCGCCCCGCGCCTTCACCGGCTGACGCTTGCCTTCCCGTGCCGGCAGCGTGGCTGGCGCGGATTCGCCCCGGCGACCGCGTCAAATTCACCGATGTCCGTGAAGCGAAGCGGTCTTGGGTGGCGGTCGACAAGACGGATGGCGGGTGCTGGCTGGAGGCGAACGAGACCGCTTACCTTGTCCCCGGTACCGTTCTGCGGCACGAGGTGGACGGGGATGAAACGGTCGACCGCGAGGCGAGGGTTGGAGAACTGCCGTCGACCGAGATCGCGATCGCCCTGCAGCAAGGTGACCAGCTGATGCTGACCAAGGACCTCCAGCCAGGCCGCCCCACCACCCGCGACAGCCGGGGTCAGGTGCTGACCCCCGCCCTGATCGGTTGCACGATCCCGGAGGTCTTGGACACCGTCCGGGCGGGCGAGTCGATTTGGTTCGACGACGGAAAAATCGGCGGCGTGATCGAGACGGTTGAGGCCGACCGCGTGCTCGTCCGGATCACGCGGACACGCCCCCGCGGCGACAAATTGCGGAGCGACAAGGGGATCAACCTCCCCGAAAGCAACCTGAAGTTGGCGGCGATGACCGACAAGGACCTGGAGGACCTGCAGTTCATCGCGCGGCACGCCGACGTGGTCGAGCTGTCCTTCGCCAACCGGGTCGAAGACGTGGAAATGCTGCAGAAGCAGCTGGCGAAATTGACGGCCAAGCCTCCCGCGATCGTGCTCAAAATCGAGACGCGGCGTGCCTTCACCAACCTGCCGGACATGCTGCTCGCGGGCATGCGGTCGCCGTCCCTTGGCGTGATGATCGCCCGAGGAGATCTGGCCGTCGAGTGCGGCTTTGAACGCCTGGCCGAAATCCAAGAGGAGATCCTCTGGATCTGTGAGGCGGCCCATGTCCCGGTGATTTGGGCGACGCAGGTCCTGGAGACGCTCGCCAAGGAAGGGCTCCCGTCACGTGCCGAAATCACCGACGCCGCGATGGGCGACCGGGCCGAGTGCGTGATGCTCAACAAGGGGCCGCACATGCTGAGTGCGGTGAGTGTCTTGGACGATATCTTGCGTCGGATGCAAGCCCATCAGGCCAAGAAGCGGTCGATGCTGCGGGAGTTGCGGCTGGCGCACTCGCCCCCTAGCGAACCGGATGGCCGCTGAGCATCGCTAGCGAGGGAGGGACCGGTTCGGCGGCTCGGATCAGAGTATGTCAAGCGTTTACCGGCCTGGGCTCGTCCGTTTCCCGCCGCCCCGACACGCCGCGCCGCCGGACGAACGGTTATCATCGACACCGCCTGCGAAAGGGAACATCATCGCCCGGGGGATGTGATTTTGAGCGCTTCCGAATCGAACCGGTCGGAGACGGGGTTTTCGGTCTCCGCGTCCTGCAATCCCGATTCGTTTTCCGACCTGTCGGCGGGGCCGCCGCGCCCCAGCCATGTCGTCGGTATCGGCGCGTCGGCGGGCGGCTTGGAGGCGCTCGAGCGACTGTTCCAAGAAATGCCGACCGACACCGGCATGGCATTCGTGATCGTGCAGCACCTCGCGCCCGATTTTCCCAGCGTTCTGGGTGATGTGCTGGCGCGTCGGACGCGGATGCCGGTGCGGACGGTCGAGGACCAGATGCCGGTCGTGGCGAACACCCTGTTTCTGATGCCGCCGAAAACGGAAATGATCATCTCCGACGGCAAGCTGCTCTTGACCCCGTATGAGCGGTCGGGGGAACTGCGGTTACCGATCGACCAATTCATGGGCTCGCTGGCCCGCGATTCCCAGTCGCACGCGATCGCCGTCGTGTTGTCGGGTACGGGGAGTGACGGTTCGCGCGGCTTGCGAGCGGTCCACGAAGCGGGCGGCTTGGTTCTGGCTCAGCGTCCCGAAACGGCCAAGTTTGATGGGATGCCCAAGAGCGCACTGGAAACGGATTTGGTGGATCAGGCGTTGTCCCCCGAGGAAATGCCGGCGGCCTTGCTGCGGCATATCCGGCCCGCGGAGGCCGAACCGTTCCCGGGTCCCGAGCGGGATTGCATGAGTGAGATTTTTCGTGCGCTGCGCGGGGCCTTCGGAATCGATTTCTCCCATTACAAGCCGGCCACGGTTGCCCGGCGGACCGAGCACCGGCTGCAGATGAAAGGGATGGCCGACCTCGCCGCCTATGCCGCCAACCTCCCGGAGGATCCGGATGAACAGGATGCGTTGTATCGCGACCTGCTGATCGGGGTGACCCATTTCTTTCGTGATCCCGACGCCTACCGGGTCCTGGAGCAGGATGCCTTGCCCGGCTTGCTCGCCGACCTCCAGCCTGACGACGATTTTCGCGTTTGGGTTGCCGGCTGCGCGACCGGGGAAGAAGCCTATTCGATCGCCATCTCCGTTCACGAGCAGATTCGAAGGTGTGACAAGAACGTCTCCGCCAAAGTCTTCGCCACCGACGTCCACCCACGGTCGCTCGAGATCGCCGCGGCGGGGCAGTACAGCGAAGAGGCGGTCGCCGCGGTCAGCCCCGAACGTCTCCAGCAATACTTTCACCGCACCCAGGACGGGTATCGGGTGTCGCCGGAATTGCGAAACATGGTCGTGTTCGCGCATCACAACCTCATCAAAGACGCCCCGTTCACGCGGATGAACTTGATCTCCTGCCGGAATCTGCTGATCTATTTCGTCCCGGCCGCGCAGAACAAATCGCTCAGCCTCTTTCATTTCGGCCTCAAAGCGGGCGGCATTTTATTCCTCGGTCCGAGCGAAAGCCCCGCCGAGCTATCGCGAGAGTTCCGCGTGGTCAACCGACAGTGGAAAATCTATTGCAAGCATCGCGCCGCCAGATTGTCGGCCGACAGGCGGTTGCCCCTGTCCGGCGGTTTGGCCGCGAGGCTGGCCGCCCCCGCGAACCCGACCCGCGACCCGGGGCTGTCGGATGTGTTCGCTGAAGTGCTGGCGGCGGTCGTCCCCTGCGGCGTGTTGGTCGATTCCGACCTCGAGATCGTGCACCTGTTCGGCGATGCCAACCAGTACCTGACGCTCCGCAGCGGCGTGCCCTCGCTGGGGCTGATGGCGATGTTGGGAGACGACCTGCGGGGTGCCGTGGGGGCCGCGTTGCACCGCGCGGCGCGGGACCAGAAACCGGTCACACTCCATCACATCGCGGTGTCGCCGTCGAACACCGACTCGCTCGTCCATGTCAAGGTCGTGCCCCTGGCGGCCAGGGGGCGAGTCGGCGCGCATTCGCTGGTCTGCTTTGAGCGGGCGGAGTTAACCCGCTCGCGGGACATGGGTGAGGCCGACCGGGCGTTGCCGGACACGGCCCACGAGCAGACCGGATCGCTGGAATCCGAGTTGCGGTTCACGAAAGAAAACTTGCAAGCGGCGATCGAAGAACTGGCCACGAGCAATGAAGAATTGCGCGCGACCAACGAAGAACTGCTCGCCGCGAACGAAGAATTGCAGTCGACGAATGAGGAACTGCATTCCCTCAATGAAGAGCTTTACACCGTCAATGCGGAGCATCACAAGAAGATCGAGGCATTGACCGAGCTGACGCATGACATGGATAGCCTGCTGGAAAGCACCGACGTGCATACGATCTTTCTCGATGAACAGCTCTGCATTCGCCGGTTCACGCCGAAGATGGCGGACGTTTTTAACCTCATCGATTCCGACATCGGACGTCGCATTCATGGGTTCGTGCATACGATTCACTGTACGGGCTTGGTCGATAAACTCGGGCAAGTGTTGTCGCATCGCCAGCTTTACGAGGAGGAGGTCAAGAACAGCGAAGGCGAGTCGTTCTTGATGCGGATCCTGCCCTACCGCGGCGATCCGGGGCAGACCGGCGTGGTGATGACCCTGATCGATATCACGAACATTCAGGAATTGGAAACCCGTTTCGCCAGTGCCATGGAGGTCTCGCCCAATGGGATGCTGATGGTCTGCGCCCGGGGCAACATCACGCAGGTGAACTCGGAACTGGAACGGATTTTTGGCTACGAGCCCGGCGAGTTGATCGGGCAGGCGATGGAAATCCTGGTCCCCGCGGATGTCAGCCACCGACACCACGACTTGCGGCAGGACTACTTTTGCAACCCGTACGTGATTCGGCGGATGGGGCGTGCGAACTACGTCTGGGGCCAGCGCAAGGATGGCAAACGCATCCCGCTGGATATCCATGTTCGACCGATTTCGACGCCCCATGGCAGGCAGGCCATCGCGTCCGTGGTCGACGTGTCGCAGCATCAGGAATTGGAGTTTTCGCTGCGTGAGCAGGTCGAGCAGCGCGACCATTTCCTGGCCACCTTGTCTCACGAACTGCGGAATCCGATGGGCGCGATCCTGACGGCGGCGTCGGTTTTGGGCAAGGTCGCCAACGGTTCCGACGAGATCGTGCGTCCCTGCGACGTGATCCGGCGGCAAGCGTCTCAGATCGCGCTGCTGCTCGATGACTTGCTGGACGTTGCCAGGGTCACGCAGGGGAAGATCACGCTGCGGCTGGAAAGCGTCGATTTGGTGAAGGTGTGTCACGAAGCGATCGAAGCGGTCCAACCCCTGATCTCGGCCCATCGGCATCGGCTCACGACGCGTTTTCCCGATGGCCCGGCGTGGGTCGAAGCGGACCGTGTCCGACTGCTCCAGATCGTGGGGAACTTGCTGACCAATGCCATCAAGTACACGGATGATCAGGGAAACATCGACTTGACCATTCGCCTGACGGCTGGGCAAGCGGTGCTGCGAGTCCAGGATGATGGACGCGGCATGTCCGCGGACCTGATTCAGACCGTGTTTGATATGTTCGTGCAGTCCGATCGGACGCTCGACCGCAGCGAAGGGGGCATGGGGGTCGGTCTAACGCTCGTCCGCACGTTGGTGGAAATGCACCATGGGACGATCCAGGCTGCGAGTGACGGGCCTGGTATGGGTAGTCAGTTCACCCTCAGTTTGCCGGAAATGACAGACCCACCGTCGAGGGCCGTGGCTCATGAACCGATCGACGCGGTCGGGTCACGGCGAATCGTCCTGGTCGAGGATGATGACGATGCCCGTCAGATGCTCCAGGAGTTGTTGGAACTCTACGACCATCAGGTGCTGGCCGTACGTGACAACGGGTTGGACGGTTTCGCCGCCGTGCTGGAGCTGCGTCCGGATGTCGCGATCCTGGATGTCGGCCTGCCCAAAATGAACGGCTTCCAGCTCGCGCGCAGGATCCGTGAGGAATTGGGGGATTCCCTGCGATTGATCGCCTTGACCGGCTATGGACGCGGCGATGACCACCGGTTGGCGATGCAATCGGGATTCGATCATCACCTGGTCAAACCGGTGAAGATCGAGCAACTCGATCGCATCTTGCGCGATGGCTCAGCGTTCACCTGATGGACGCGTGGTGAGCTCGTTCATGTGCTTCCCCAGGGGGGGCGCGTTCCATCTTAAAGTGGGGTGCAGGATTCAATTGCCGAAGCGTCCCTGCGGATGCTTCGCACCGGGTGCACTTGCCACCCAACCTGGACCGTCAAATTTAACCTTGTTGCTTTAAAAACCAAGTGTCGGCATCATCCGACTGATGTTTTCGCAGACCTCCGTTCGGGTGGCCAATCGGAATTAGTTGACAACCCGAATGGGAACTCGTACCCTTTTCCCCGTCGGGGGGGCTGGTCGGCAGTCGGGGGGGTGATCGGCCGTAGGGCGCTCTCCGCGGGATCGTTCCAGGTACCGGGTGATGATCCCGCGAAGTTTGGTTGCGTCGTCCGGTTTCGCTTGGCTAGGGGGCGTCCGGGTGCCGTCCTTTGCATCCTGCCGCCTCACCTGGAGTTGCTTCGGAGCCCCTTCCTTGGATCGACCTGTCGGACTCCCGATGTCGTCGACGGTTGCTGATTTTTGGCTGCCCGCGCAGTAGTTGCCTGAGTGCAGCTGCCAAACAACGAGTGCTCGGTCTTTTTTTGTTGTTTTGCGAATTGTGAGAACAGGTTGCTGAAATGACTGGCGGTTTAAGCCCCTCTCTGTTTGTGCTGGAAGTTCACATCGGGGACCAGCCTTATGGTGGAGTCAACTCTCACCCTTACGTCCGCTTCTGGGGCGTGAGTCAATCGGGGCAGGAGATCATGTCCGAGTGGATGTGTTTGAACAGTCCGGGAACGATGCACGTGGCAAAAGCTGTCGACCGCTACGCGTTCACGTGGCGGAGCGATGTGCGAGAGCTGTATCGGATCGATATTCAGCTGAGGCGGATCAACGATGATCTCGAACGAACCGTCCCATTCGACGGTTTTCGGTTGTACAGCTTCGATAAAACCACGGAAGACTGGTCTTTGGCTTGTGACTTTGGCGCCCGGGAAATCACGCCGCTCGATGTCTTGACGCTGACGTCGGGGACCTTCACCCCCTTCTACTCGCAATGCTGCGCGCCGGGTAAGCCGATGATCGACGTCGGCCGCCCCTCGATGCTCGCACAACTACGTTTTCAGCAGTCGGTGGCGAGAGTCGATGGCACGCGGTCGCCTTCCGGCGAGCCGAGTGTTGAGCAGGTAGGGGGGGACAAGGCTCTCCATCGACTGTTGCAAGCCGGTTGCGAGCACTTGGCGGATTGACCGGTTGCGGTTGTCTGGGGAGCCCCCGCCGAAAAAACGGTGAACCGCGCGGTGGCTGGGGACGTATGGTTCGCGTTTTGGTCGGTACGCGTTATGCTATTGCTAGCCTAGCGGCGGCTTCTGCGGGTCTCCGGATTCGGTTTCCGCGGGGGTGATGGGTCGCCGGACGCGACCTGTTGTGTGGTGGACGTTCTCCCCGGAATTTTCGCATGCTTTCGATGCTCGACCCAAGCCCGCTCGTTTCGTCGGGTTTGCTGATTGGCCAGTTGGCGACCAAGTTGCCGACCTGGCTCACCCCGCTGTGGGTGCTTTCCATCGGGTTGGTCGCGGGGGCGCTCCTGCTGGCGGTGGTGTTGGCCCTGTTCTGGGGTTTGTCGCTGACGCCGCTGGGAAAAATCGCCGACTCACGCCGTGGCGGAAAGGTCGCCTCGCTCGTTGTCGGCCTGGTGCTGACGGTGGGGATGTGGGTGTTGTTTTTGCCCCAAGGTGGGGAGCACCGACGGATGCTGGTGTTGCCGATCGCGGCGCTCGGCCTGGGGCTCGGTTTTGCGATCGTTTATGGGGTTTGGCACCGCACCCGGAGCGAATTGCGTTCGATCTTCAGCGAGGGAGTGATTCCCTACCTACTCGGGACCGCGGCGGTCTTCTCGGTGGTCGGGCTGGCCTCGACCCCGGTCGTCAAGGAACCGCGGGAAATTTTGGGGTCGGTCTGGCAGGTCAATCTGTTCGGCGATGGTACCGAAACGGTCATCCGGCAGTTGGAACCCGCCCCGGCGGACCTCGCCAACCCGGACAGCGCCGCCTTCCAGAAGGTGCCGCTGGATTACGTCATGTTCAACGTCTCGGAACTGACGGTCGAAAGTGACAAGACAATCATCATCGCGGACGGTGAAACGCCTGGAAAATTCAATATGCCGCCGGTGCGGGTCAACGCTGGCGAGCCGATCCGGTATTTGCGTGAGGAGCGGGAAGCGCCGCCGCTGCCGTTCGATCCCGATTCGGTTTACATGCAGAACCGTGAAATCGATCCGGCGACGGTGAAGCTGACGTTTGTGACCCGTCCGACGATCCCCGAGGCGGCCTCGATCCCGCTGGTGGCGATCAGCTTTTTCCTGGTGATGATGGGTTACATCACGCTCCGTCAGGCCGCGCCGCGGTTGGCGGCGGTGGCGCACGCGACGGCCAAGAGCGAAATGGCGCAGCCGCTGTACCTGTTGCTGATCGCGATCGGCATTTTCGGCATTCTGCTGTTCAGCATCCTGCCCTTCAACACGCTGGGCGAGGACATCCGGTTGATGAAGGACAGCTGCGTGACGCTGATCATGGTGCTGGGGATGGTGCAGGCGGTATGGTCGGCTGGCACCAGCGTCAGCGAGGAAATCGAAGGGCGAACGGCGTTGACCGTGCTCAGCAAGCCGATCGGCCGTGGCCCGTTCTTGATCGGCAAGTATGTCGGCATCATGCTGACCGTGTTGGTCTTGTTCGTGATCCTGAGTGCCGTCTTTTTGGTGGTCCTCAGTTACAAGCCGATTTACGACGCGCGGGAATCGAGCAACGAAATGCCGGTCTGGCAGGTCAGTCACGAGGAATTGATGACCAGCATCCCGGCGTTGATTTTGTACTTCATGGAAACGATGGCGATCGGCGGGATCGCGGTGGCGTTGGCGACGCGGCTGCCGCTGTTGGCGAACTTCGTCGTCTGCTTCGTGATCTACGTGATCGGCAACCTGACCGCCCCGCTCGTGCGTTCCACCGCGGGTGAGAACGAGTTGGTCGGCTTCTTCGGGAAATTGATCGCGGTCGTGGTCCCGAACCTGAACACGTTCAACGTCCAATCGGCCGTCGACGCGGGGAATCCGATCCCGCCGATTTACCTCGCCGGGGCGTTCACGTACCTGTTCTTTTTCAGCATCATGATCCTGATGTTGGCGCTGCTGATGTTCGAAGATCGCGATTTGGCTTAGGCCTTAAAACTGGTGTTGACGGGGTCAGGACGAATCGACACACTCCAGGAATCGCTCGTGACGTGCTCGTTTCCCGACTCGTTGCAAGGATGTGCGTGCTGATCGAAATTTGCCCGGCACTGAGGCTGGGTTGACCGATCGGACGGCGGGTCATCGTTGGTTCGATGGCTGAGCGATCTACCCAGGCCCCCAGAGTGGAGTTTGTCGGTGTCCCCTACGATGGACTTCGACTTGAAAGAGCGGGTGCGGATGTCGGCCGACATTGTCGACGTCATCGGCCGCCATCTGGAATTGAGGCCGCAGGGTCGCGATCTGGTTGCCCGTTGCCCCTGGCATGACGACCGCAGCCCTTCGCTGCATGTCAGCCAGCAGCGTCAGACTTGGCGATGTTGGGTCTGCAATATCGGCGGCGACGTGTTCAGCTACGTGATGCGTCGCGACGGGGTCGATTTCGTCGAGGCCCTCAAGACCTTGGCCGAGCAGGCGGGGATCGAATATCAAACCACCGGTCGCAAGGTCGCCCCGGGCGGCCCCGAGGACAAGTCGGCGCTGTTGGCCGCGATGAAGTTTGCCGAGCGGGCATTCTTCGAGTTTCTGGAAAACGACGACAGCGATCAGACTCGCGCGGCCCGTGATTATCTCACCCAGCGCGGCATCGACGAAGCCAGCCGCCAGTTGTTTCGCATCGGTTACGCCCCCGATTTCACCCCCGACCGCTGGACTTGGTTGCTCGATGAAGCGCGTCGGGCGGGGCACAGCGGCGAGGTCCTCCGCGCCGCCGGATTGGCGGTCGCTCGGGACGGTAACAAGGGGCATTACGACATGTTCCGCGGCCGGCTGATGTTCCCGATTTGGGACCCGCAGGACCGGCCGATTTCGATGGGCGGACGCGTCCTGCCGGGGGCCGATCCCCGCGAGGCGAACCGCAAGTACATCAACGGCCCCGAGACGTTGCTGTTCAGCAAGTCACGTCAGCTGTACGGGTTGAACCTGGCCCGCGTGGCGATGCAAAAGTCGCGCGAGGTGTTGGTGATGGAAGGCTACACCGACGTGATCGCCGCGCGACAGGCCGGGATCGAATCGGTCGTCGCCGTGCTGGGTACCGCGTTGGGCACTCGCCATATTGATGTGCTGAAACGGTTCGTCGACCGCGTCGTGTTGGTGTTGGACGGGGATACCGCCGGCCGTCGCCGGGCCGACCAGGTGTTGGAGCTGTTCGTGGTCGCGGACGTCGATCTGCGGATCGTGACCCTTCCCGGAGCCGCCGATCCGGCCGACTTCATCAACCAATTCGGCCGCGAATCGCTGGAGCAATTGGTTCAGAACGCCCCCGACGCTTTGGAACACAAGTTGTCGACGCTGACCGAAGGCGTCGATCTGACCCGCGACACGCACCGGGCGACCAAGGCGATCCAGGAGATGCTTGACTTGTTAGCGCGGGCCGGTGAGCCGGGTGATTTGCGGACCTCGCAGATGCTGGTCCGCCTCGCCAAGACCTTTTCGATTCCCGCCGACGAACTGCGCCGCCAACTCGGATCGCGAACCCGGGCCGCCCGCCAGCGGTCTCGCGGTTTCGACGATTCGGGGCCGGAACCGACTGAGTTCGAAATCCGCGGCGAGCCGCTGGAACCGATCCGCGGGATCGACCTGGAGCTGTTCGAAATCATGATCGAGCATCCGCTGCAGGCCGCGCAAGTGATCGAGCAGATCGATCCGCTGTGGTTGCATTCCAGCGGGGCGCGAACACTGATGCAGGTCTATCAGGATCTGGAACTGGAAGGTCGCGACCTCGATTTGAATACCGTCCTGATGATGATCGAGGACGAAGGCTTGAAAGGCATGGTCGTCGGCATCGACGAAGCGATGCGGCAACGCACCGGTCTGCCTCCCCAGTCCTTTCAAGAACGGTTTCAAGCCGTCTTGGCCCGGCTGCATGTGAAACAGAGCGCGCTGAACGACACGCACGAATTGAACCGCATCGAGCAGGAAGAACAGGAATCGGACGACTCCGATTCCGCCACCCGGATGTTAGGCGAATTGATCAACAGCCTGCGTCCGAAACACGGCATCCCCCCGCGATAGACGGCGGCCGTTAGAGCGTCCGTGAGGAAACGATTTCCATCTCAAACCACTAGCAAAGGAGTGCCAGTCGAGTTCGCGGGGCGAAACGCGCGCCCCCCGGCGGCCCGCAAGGGCTCGGTTCCCGATGTTTCTCGGCGGTCTTGATGCCGCCGCGTGCATCCTCAGCAATGTCGAAGCGTTCGGCCATCCGCGGTGAAGATCACCAGGACCCGAAGCAAATTCCCGCAACCACCGTTCGTGCGTCACCACCCAGAATTTGACGCTCGGGCACCAAACAGGAGGTTTGTTATGCAACTGATGGACAAAGAACTCGATCGTCTCATCGCTCAAGGCAAGGCGACCGGTTACCTGACCTTTGACGCCGTCAATGCTTATCTTCCCGATGAAGACGTCAGCCCGGAGAAGCTCGAATCGTTGCTGCTGGCGATCGAGTCTCGAGGGATCGAGCTGATCGAAGCACCCATCGTAACCAGCGCCGGCGCGACCGGACGTGGCGATCACAAACGGTCCCCCGCGAAGTCGAACCGTTCGGAGCCGCGTGGCGATTCGGCGGACGACCGCTTCGCAGGCGAAGCGGGTATGGCCGATCCGCACGACGAGGCCGACGATTCCGGCGACCTGCTGCTGTCGACCGTGGAGATCGCCAAGTCGAGTGACGATCCGATCCGTATGTACCTCAGTCAGATGGCCGAGATCCCCTTGCTGAGCCGCGAGGAAGAAATCTCGCTGGCCAAAAAGATCGAGATCACGCGCCGTCAGTTCCGCCGCGCGCTGCTGGAGAACGATTACGCCCTGCGATCGACGGTCGCGACGCTGCACCAAGTTCACCGCGGCGAATTGCCGTTCGACCGCACGATCAAGGTCTCGTTGACCGAGCGTTTGACCAAGGAACAGATTACCGGCCGGATGCCGCATAACCTCGGCCTGCTCGACGTCATGATCGGGCAGAACAAGCACGACTTCGAGATGTTGGTCCGTCGCGGCACCTCGCCCCGGTTGCGGGCCGAAGTGCGGAAGCGGTTTTTGCGTCGCCGTCGCAAGGCGTTGCAGTTGGTCGAGGAGTTGTCGCTCCGCAGTCGCCGCGTCACCCCGCTGTTGTCACAGCTGGAAAAGATCTCCAAGCGAATGACGTTCATCCGCGAACGGCTGACGATCCTCGGGGCCGACCCCACCAGCCGTGATGAGGCCTCGGACCTGCGTCAGGAACTCCGCGAACTGATGCTGGTGACTCAGGAAAGCCCCACCAGCCTCCGCAAGCGGGTGCTCAAGGCCCGTCGCCACTTCGACATTTACGAAGCCGTCAAACGCCAGCTGTGCAGCGGCAATTTGCGGTTGGTGGTGTCGATCGCCAAGAAGTATCGCAACCGTGGCTTGTCGTTCCTCGACCTGATTCAGGAAGGCAACACCGGACTGATGCGGGCCGTCGACAAGTACGAATATCGCCGCGGCTTCAAGTTCAGCACCTACGCGACCTGGTGGATTCGCCAAGCGATCACGCGTGCCGTCGCCGATCAGGCCCGCACGATCCGCATCCCGGTCCACATGATCGACGTGCTCAGCAAGCTGCGTCAGGCGCAGAAGAAGCTGACACAGCAACTTCGCCGCGACCCGACGTGCGAGGAACTGGCCGAGTTCACGCAGGTCTCTGTCGAAGAGGTGCGACGGGTGATGGACATCGGTCGTCATCCGGTCAGCCTCGATCGCCCGGTCGGTGAAGGCGAAGACAGCAGCTTTGGCGAATTCGTCGAATCGAGCGATAGTGAAAACCCGGTCCGCTGCGCTGGCAACGGGATGCTCCGCGACAAGATCGACGAGCTGCTGCAGACCTTGACCTTCCGCGAACGGGAAATCATCCGGCTGCGATACGGTTTGGTCGACGGCTACAGCTACACGCTCGAAGAGGTCGGTCGGATCTTCAAGGTGACTCGGGAACGGGTTCGCCAGATCGAGGCCAAGGCGGTCGCCAAGTTGCAAAGCCCCAGCCGCGTGCAGCGGTTGGACGGTTTTCTCAAAGACGCGGCCTAGGCCCCAGCCGCGGGTCGCACGTGTTAAAATCGAGGGCGGGTGACACCCGCTCGCCCCGTCGATTTTTACACCTTGCGGTTCGGGAGACTTGCGAAATGAGATGGTTGATCTGCATCGGCTTGGCGTGGATCGCCGCCGCTCCCTGCGCGTCGGCACAAGAACCGACGCCCGAGGAACCGACCCGCGAAGAGCGGCTCGTGAAGTACCTGACCGGGGCTAAGTTCGTCGGTCGTTACACCACGGACAAGGACGACGCCGGCGGCGCGAAGCCCGAGACCTACACGATCAGCAAGGTCGAGAAGCTCCCCGAGCCCGATCGCTATCGCCTCACCACGCGGATTCAGTACGGCGAGACGGACAGCGAGGTGCCGATCGATTTGGAAATTCTGTGGTCGGGAAAAACTCCCGTGATCACGCTCGACAACCTTTGGATTCCGGGCATGGGGCGGTTTTCGTCACGCGTGCTGATCCACGATGGCCGGTACAGCGGCACCTGGTCGCATGACGAAGTCGGCGGGCATCTGTTCGGCCGCATCGTCAAAGACTGACCTCGCGACGGCGTCCGCCCTTGGGACTCCCTTCGCCGTGGTGGCTTGACATCGGCTCGTCAA
>DITY01000024.1:6851-14978 GCA_002422955.1 Planctomycetaceae bacterium UBA6172 | reverse complement strand
GCCTTGGACAGACTCAGGTTTAGCTTCAGTCCGAGCGCCATCGCGATCCGGTTGAGCGTATCGATCTTCGGATTGCTATTCTTCCCGCTTTCAATCGCCAGGACCGCTTGCCGAGTCATGGACGCTTGCTCCGCCACGTCGGCCAAGGTCATCCCGGCGGATTTCCTCGCGACGCGAAGTTGTCGCGCAAGATCCGAGGGCTCCGCCGATTGCCCCAGTTCCTCGCGGACCAGCTCATCAATCTCAGCGACGAACTCGCCATCGAGCTTCCGCTGGGATTCGGTCAAGCGAAGCACCAGCCGCTGTTGCCCCGCCGCCTTCGCTTTGGCAAGTTGTTGTTTCTGTGATGGCGTGAGCTTGAAAGGGAGCATGTCAGGTTTCGGTGAAATAGCCGGTGATCGGATAGACCGGTATGGCGTCGTCGTTCAACTCGTAAACGCAGGCGATTTCGTCGCCAGACCGGTCGCGTCCGAAGGCGATCAGTCGTCCCGAGGACCGGCTGATCGCCTGACTGTCGGGGTTCATCACTATTTGCCCGAAGTCGTCCGGAGAGATGCCGTTGATAGCCAGCTTCTCCGAGCGAACCTCAGTCCACACGGACAAGTAATGGGGCATCAATCCTCCCGGTTGTTGCATTTAAATGTAACTTCCGGTTGTGGGCGTGTCCAGCAACGCTGACCGCGCACCCCCAGCGTTCGGCCTCGGCACTGCGTTACCCGGCGAAGGTGCTCCCGGAGATGTCACCGGCCAGGGAGCCGCTGTTCCTCTCGGTCTGGGTCGTCGATTCCCTGGCAACCGATGTCACCACGCGACCGTCTAGCTGACGGCGGATCGGTCATCCTGCGCCAGCACCCTGGCGATGTGGGATGCCGCCGGCGCGTCAGGCCGTCGATTCGTTGTGACTTGGCTTGCCACGCTCGGCCACGGCGAAGTTCATCAGGGGCGGCGAGAGTCGATCGGCATAGACCAGAGCCTTGCCGCCCAGGCTGAGGATCACCTCGCTTCTGCGGGCCAGGATCGCGGACAGCGCGGCCCGCGCCACTCGCGCGGGTGTCCAGCTCCCCAGACTGGGTGACTTGGCCGTCGCCTCGGTTTCGATCACGGCATCGAAGAACTCGCTGGCGGTGGTGCTAGGGCTGACCAGCGTTACTTGGATCTGGCTGGGGTAAAGTTCGGCGCGGAGCGAGTCGGACCAACCGTGCAGCGCGAACTTGCTCGCGCAGTACTCGCTTTTATTCGGCACGGCGCGATGTCCCAGCACGCTGCTGATGTTGCAAATCACGGGGCTGCGGCCCTGTTTCAGCAACGGAATGGCGGACCGGGTCAGCTCGGCGGGGGCGAAGAAGTTCACTTCCATGATCCGTCGCAACCGTTCGGGGCTGGCCGATTCGAACGGACCGATGCCGCCGATGCCGGCGTTGTTGACCAGCAGGTCGAGGCGGCCTGCGCCGAGCCGCTGAGCGTGATCGATCAGCCGTTGGCGGACGCTCGGATCGGTGATGTCGCCGGCGACCAGTTCCAGTTGCGGGCTGTCTGGCGACTCACGTGAGAGCTGGTCGCGTAGGTCTCGCAGTCGATCTTCCCGCCTCGCATTGGCGATGACGCGGGTGCCTCGCGCGACCAGCAGCGCGGCCAATTCGCGACCGATCCCACTCGAGGCTCCCGTCAGGATCGCGGTCGCGCCGGCGGGGTCGAATCGCGCCACGGCTAAGCGACCTCGCCCGTGGGGTCGGCCGGATCGGCCAACACGTGCGGCTCCGCAACTGGCCCGTTCTCAATTTGCGGCTCGACGCCCAGCGGTGATGGGAGCACCTTGCGGATCGCCAGCGCACGTTCGCGGACCATGCCGTAAGCGGCGGCGGGAATCCGGAGGTGGAGGGTGACGCCGGAATCGGTGTAGGTGCGAGACAAGATCTCGCCTTGCGAGGCCAGGTGAGCCAACAGTTTGCCGTCGGCCGCTGCCACGTCGACTTCCAGGTCGAGGAAGTTTTCGCCTAGAGCGCGGCCCACCGCCTCGGCCAGGATTTCCAGCCCCTTGCCGCTGATCGCGCTGACGGGGATCGCGTGGGGGTAGCGATCGAGGACCTGATTGAGAACCGCGGGCGACTTGATCGCGTCGATTTTGTTGAGCACCAGCAGCGTGTCTTTTTCCTCAACACCGATTTCGCGCAGGACCTTGTAAACCGCGGCGATCTGATCGAAGACCGCCGGGCTGGAGGCGTCAGCGATGTGCAGCAGCAGTTCGGCCTGCCGGGTTTCCTCGAGTGTCGATTTGAAACTCGCGACCAACGAGTGGGGTAGGTCGCGGATGAACCCGACCGTATCGCTGAGCAGCACCATCCCGTAGCCCTTCAATTCCCAGCGGCGGGTCCGGGTGTCGAGTGTGGCGAACAGGCGATCGGCCGCTTCGACGCCGGCGTCGGTCAGCGCGTTCATCAACGTGCTCTTGCCGGCATTCGTGTAGCCGACCAGCGAAACGGTCGCGATTCCATCGCGGGAAGCCACCTGCCGTTCGCGACGGCTTTCGACCTTGGTCAATTCCAACTTCAGGTCATGAATCCGCTTCAGCGCCAGACGGCGGTCGGTTTCCAGCTGTTTTTCACCCGGGCCGCGGGCACCGACACCCATCTTTTGCCGCGACAGGTGGGTCCACATCCGCTTCAGCCGCGGCAGGGAATACTCGAGCTGCGCCAATTCGACCGCCAGGCGGGCCTCGTGCGTGCGGGCACCGGCGGCAAAAATGTCGAGGATCAATGCCGTGCGATCGATGACCTTGACGTCGAGCGCCTGTTCCAGGTTACGAGTCTGAGCGGGGGTTAGGTCATTGTCGAAAATCACGAGATCGGCGGAAGTCTGCTCCACCATCTCTTTTAGTTCCGCAACCTTCCCTTTGCCCAACAGCGTCGTCTTGTCGGGATGCGACCGCTTTTGCACCAATTCCTCTACGACTTCGGTGCCCGCCGTCGTCGCCAACCGGTAAATCTCCTCCAGCGGGTCCTCCTCATCGGGGGCGTCGGAAAAGACCAAGCGAGCGAGAATGCTCTTCTCGCTCGCGACGCTCTCGAGCCTGTTTGGTTCACGCACGGTTGGGGGAGAGTCTCCTGCTGATCGGTGAGGAACGGGAAGCGGATGAGGTTTGAAACGCGGCCTTCGCGTTACGGTTGGTTGACCGCGATCCGGCAGAGTTGGCTGTCGGCGGTGATGTACAACCAGCGGCCGTCGGCCGACAGGGTGCAATTGCTGCAACGGCCTCCGGTGAGGATCCGACCGAGCAATTTCCCTGCGGGGTCGAGCACGTACACTCCGCCGGGGCCGCTGCCGAAAATCGTGCCGCTCTTGTTGACGACCAAGCCGTCGGGCAGGCCCGGGAACTCGCTCATCGCCGCCTTGGCATTGTACAGGGTTTTGCCCTCGCCCAAGGTCTTGTCGTCGTTGATCGGGAAGGCCATCCAGATCGGCAGCTCGGGGTCGCTCTGCGCGACGTAGAGCGTTTTCTGGTCGGGCGACAGGCCGATCCCGTTGGGGCGGGCCAACTGTTTGGTCAGCAGCGTCAGCTTGCGATCCGGATCGAGGCGGAAGACGCCGCAGAAATCGAGTTCGCGACGCGGGTCATCGGCTCGTTGCGGCAACCCATAAGGCGGATCGGTGAAGTAGATCGCACCGGCGGCATCGAAGCAGAGATCGTTCGGGCTGTTCAGCCGCTTCCCTTCGAAGTTGTCGACGAGGGTCATTTTTCCACCGCCGGCGGTCAGTACCGAGACGCGTCGGTCACCATGTTCGCACGCGACCAATCGCCCTTGGGGGTCCATCGCCAAACCGTTCGCGCCGGGTTCCAAACCGTAGAAGCTGATCCCGGTGTAGCCGCTGGGGTGCATGAACAGTTCGATGCCGCGGGCCGGCGTCCAACGGAAGATGCTGTTTCGCGGGATGTCGGTGAACAGCAGGTGGCCGCCCTGTTCGTCCTCGACCCAGACCGGGCCTTCGGTCCAGGTGAAGCCCGAAGCGAGGACTTCGATCTTGGCGTCGGCCGCGACCAGGGCATCGAAGGCGGGGTCGAGCTTTTCGATCCTGCCGATCGTCTCGGCATGGCTACTGGAAAGGGGGGCGGTGGTGATCATGGCGACCAAGGCGGCGACGACCCAGGAGGATGTCCGCGCCCATGCACGACCCCGACCAACGATCGCGATCGAGGCGTTGGCCAGGGCGCATTCGGCCGCGGGAAATGGGAGGAGTTGTTTCACGGCGAGAATCTCAGGAGGAGGAAGGGAGGGCAGTTGGCTGGGCAACGCCGTCTGCAACGGGAGTTGACTCCACCCTTGCAGTTTAATCCGTCGCCAGCGACGGGTGTAGTCAAAGAAATCGCGTCGTCCGGTTCTCCGCGAAACCGTTCTTCGCCGACAAGTTCGCCGCGGGCGGGTTGCGTCTACGGGTTGCGGACGGCTTTCCCGGCTACGGGCTTACCGGCGGCGGCGACTCGAGGGCCGGTTCATCGGATTGAGCCGTCGGGGAATGACGACCGGATCGGACAAGGAGGCGGCTTCGGCGGCGCGGGCCTCCGCGGCCTCGACCGCGGCGCGGGACGGCGCCGTTTCGGTGGGCTCGAAACCTTCGAGCGAATCCCGCAGCAATTCGCGATTGATCCGCTGTTCGATCGCCGTCAGGATATCCCCTTCGCCCTGCGAGACGAAGGTGAAGGCGATCCCGTCGCGGCCCATCCGCCCGGTACGGCCGACACGGTGAACGTAGTCGTCACAATCCTGGGGGACATCGAAATTGATGATGTGCGAGATCGTGCTGATGTCGATGCCGCGGCCGACCACGTCGGTGGCGACGAGGATCTTCAGTTTGCCCTCGCGGAGCTTCTGCAGCACGCGGTCGCGATCTCGCTGCGCCATGTCGCCGTGCATGCAACCGGTCCCCGGAAAATCATGGGCCAGCTTCCGTTCCAACTTGTCGGTTCCCCTGCGGGTGCGACAGAACACGATCGCCTGCTCGGGTTGTTCACGCTGCAGCAAGCGGACGAGCAATTCCAATTTCCGATCGGGATCGACGGTGAAGTAGCGCTGTTCGATCGTTTCGACCGCCATCGCGTTGGTGCTGCAGTCGACGACGAGCGGATGGTGCATGTACGACTCCGCGAGCCGCCGCACCGTCGGTGGCAGGGTCGCGGAGAGCAACAGCGTCTGACGATCCTTAGGACAACGCCGCAGGATCCGTTCGATTTGGGGCCGGAAGCCGATATCGAGCATCCGGTCTGCTTCGTCCAAAACGACGCACCAGACGGAACCGGTACGGAGCGTCCCGCGCTGCAAGTGATCGTGCATCCGGCCGGGGGTGCCGACGACGACCTGGACCCCATTTTGCAACTGCCGGAGTTGGCCGGTCATGTTCTTGCCGCCGGCCAGCACCGCGATTTCAGTCGGCAGGCCATAGGCCAAACGCTCGGCTTCTCGACCGACCTGGTCCGCCAATTCGCGGGTCGGCACGATGATCAGAGCCTGCGGGTCGCGAACCTCTTCCAGCGACGCCAACTGCTCGAGGATCGGGATCGAAAAGGCGGCGGTTTTGCCGGTTCCGGTGCGGGCTTGGCCGATCACGTCGTGGCCTTCGAGGGCTAACGGGATCAGGCCGGATTGGATCGGGGTGGCGTGTTTGAAGCCGACCCTTTCGAGCGCTCGCAGCGTGGTTGGGGAGAGGTCGAGTTCCGAAAAGAGCTTCGGAACGGGTACGATCGGGGTATCCATTAACTGGGGAAATTCCGTGGTTGACTTGCTAAAGCCGCGGGGCCAATCCCGCGGGCTGGGGTCGGACGCTCAAGTCGGGTGCCGCGCCGAGGCAATTGAGCCGGCAGCGGCAGCCTGCAACCGAGCGTGCGACGATTCGTTTCTATCTGTTCTGGCCGATACACTGCCCGAAAGTATAGGCGATTTTTATCGCCGGGGGTATCGGAGCGTTATCTTCCCGTCGAATCTTTCCCAGCCGGGCCATTGCGATCCGAACCGCGGGATCAAAAGCTTCGCTGGATCGAGAACGTCGCCAACGCCTGGAGTGACTGTTTGGCCGGGCTGTCCGCGAGCGATTCCAGCGCCCGGCAGGCGCGGTCGCGGAACGATTCCGCCATCTGCCGCGTGTAGCTCTTCGCGTCGCTCTTGACCAACAGCGGCATCAGTTCCGCCAGTCGCTCGTCGGCTGGCCCGGTGAGGATCTGCCGCAATCGCCCTTGCTCACCGCGGGGCGTGGTCTGCAGCAGTCGCAAGATCGGCAGGGTCCATTTGCCCTGACGGAGGTCCGAGCCGAGCGTTTTCCCGACGACCTGTTCATCGCCCCACAGGTCGAGATAATCGTCCGCGATCTGGAACGCGACCCCCAGTGATTCGCCGTAGTCCTGCAGGCGGTTGGCGGTTTTGGGGGCTGCCCCGGCATAACGGCTCCCCAAGCGGCAGGCGACACCGCAAAGTTCGGCCGTCTTGCCGCGGATCATCTCCACATAGGTCGACTCGTCCAAATCGGTCGCGTCGCGGGCCAAGACCTGCCGCAGTTCACCCTCGCAGACCCGCCGCGCCGACTCGCCGATCCACTGGCAAGCTTGGGTCGAACGCAGTGTGGCCGACAGCCGGAAGGCTTGCGAGAACAGGTAATCACCGAGCAGGATCGCGGCATGTTCGCCCCACAGCGAATGGATCGTGGGGAAGCGACGCCGCCGCTCGGCCGCATCCAACACGTCATCGTGGATCAGCGTCGCGGTGTGGACCATCTCCAGGACGACCCCGAGCAACACGTGGTCATCGCCGACACGGCTCGGATCGACCGCGGCCCCCGACAGCAGCACCAACGCCGGTCGCAAGCGTTTTCCGCCCAACTGCATGCCGTGTCGGAGCAACGGGGCGAGCGACTCGTAGCGGCTTTGCAACTCAACCTGCAACCGCTGCTCGACTCGCGGCAGCTGGTCCAGGATCGGTCCGTACACACGGCTCGCCCATTCGCTCGATAACCCGCCTTCGGCAACCGGAGTCACGCCCGAAGTCGCCGCGCGAGTAATCGGCCTCGAATCAACAAGGCTGTCTGGCGAGGAGATTGCCGTCTTCATGATGGTTCGCTTTCCGCCGGTCGGCCGGCCGGATTTCCTGTACCTGATCGATGACCCACGGCTACCCTTCGGCCCGGCTCGAGTTGCTCGCCCGGGGGCGGGTCGGCGAGAGGCCGCGGGGCGGGTAGCCGTAGCCACCCTGTACCGTGCTTCGATTAACCGCAGAATTCGGGGGCGGAGTAACCGACAATCGCGAGGGCCGCCCGTCACCCAAATCTTGGCCCCCATCTGGGTGGCCCGCTGGGCGATCGTGTTCACTGGTCTAGAATGAACCGGCTTCGATCTCCGTGGGGGGCGTGCGGTGAGGCCGCTGACCCCAACCTTCAACCCGAGTGCGATCCGTGGCCGGTCTTTGCCATCGCGTCCTGGCGACTTTTCTACTGCCGCTTTCCCGTCGGGTTCCCTGGCTGGTCGTTACGCTGGCCTCGTTGAGCGTGGTCGCCGACGCCGCGCCCCCCCTGCTCGAGTCCTACGGCCCGACTATGGGCACCGCCTACATGGTCAAACTCTTCGATCCGCCATCCACCCTGCCGGAGGATTGGAAGGAGCAGATCGATCGGGAGTTGCGCCGGGTCAACGACCAAATGTCGACCTACCTCGAATCGTCCGAAGTCAGCCGCTTCAACGCGTCGGACTCGACGGATTGGTTCGACGTCAGTCCCGAGACCGCGCTGGTGGTTGCCAAGTCGTTGGAGATTCATCGGCTCAGCGACGGGGCGTTCGAGATCACCGTCGCGCCGCTCGTCGAAGCCTGGAGTTTCGGGCCTGGGAAGCGAACGCAAACGCCGCCCACCCCCGAGCGGCTTGCCGAGTTGCTGCAGCGGGTCGGCTCGCAGCACCTCAGCGTTCGCGATCAGCCACCGGCCATCCGCAAAGCGCGTCCCGAGATCTCGATCGACCTATCGGCGATCGCCAAGGGGCATGGCGTCGATCGATTGATCGCGCTGTTGGCGGGCTGGGGAGTGAAGCATGCGTTCGTCGAGATCGGTGGCGAGGTACGGGTCATCGGCGATAAGGCGGGTGAGCCTTGGCTGGTCGGG
>DITY01000024.1:0-6794 GCA_002422955.1 Planctomycetaceae bacterium UBA6172 | reverse complement strand
CGGCAAGCCGATTCGTCATGCCACCGCCTCGGTTTCGGTGATCGCCGACGATTGCATGACGGCGGATGCCTGGGCGACCGCGATCAACGTGCTGGGGCCGGAGGAAGGGGAGCGGATCGTCGGGGAATTGGGTTTGGATGTCCTGCTGATGGTGCGGCAGGCGGATGGCAAGTTGGTGTCGGTCGGGTTCGGGAAGCTGGCCGACCAAGGCACGCCCGAGCATGTCGCCGTGTCGGAAAACGCCGTCGGCCTGGGGGCCGTCAGTGCGACTCCGGTCGACGCGGGCGGGGACGAGACCATGACACCTGCGCCGATCTCGCAATGGCTGCGGGTTGGGCTGTTGACCGCGATCGTGTTCGGGGGTGCCTTGGGCGCGATGGCGGTGGGCGTGATGTTCGGTCGCCGCGCCATCAGCGGCTCCTGCGGTGGCCTGGCGAACGGGCCGGATGGCCAAAGCGGTCGCTGCGCCTTGTGCAGCAAGCCGGATGAGGCCTGCAGTCGGTTGCGCGAACAACAGGCGGTCGCTGAGGCGGCGGGGCGACAGGTCTGACGCGAACGCCACGGCCCTGTTCTGTTCTGGCTTGGTATGGCTTGACTCGCCCTGGCCTGGCTTGTGACCGTATCCGCAAAACGGCAGAGGCCGGACCATCGCTGGCCCGGCCTCGTTCGTTGATCAGCTGATTTACGATCGGCTGGTTTGCCGGACTCCCGACGTCAGTTGCGGTTGTTCAACAGCTGGAAGATACCGAAGGTGAAGAAGGTGCTCACGCCAAAGTTCAGCATTTCCTCTTCGCACTTGAACTGCAGGATCAGAATGTCGCCAGCCTGAACCAGAGGTCGTTGCCGCGGGTCGTTGATCGCCCGGGTCAGGTCGACTTCGATCGCGATCTGGCCATTGCAAGGCGTCTTGCGGAGGATGTACAGCATGCCCGGAGGGACCACCTGGCCGATACCGCCACCCATCCCGCCGATGGCACCTCCTCCACCACCCCCTTGGGTGCCGGCGATGCTTGATCCGGCGATCGACATCGCACCCAGGACATCGAGGTCATAGTCACGAGGCAGGATGAACTCGCCGCCCGGCAGCAACCCACCGGTGTAGAAGACTTCCGTGTCACGAGCTTCGATGTAGATGATGTCGCCTTCGTCGAGTCGCACGTCTTCCGGCCGGATGTCAGGCACCACACCGGGCGGGACGCGCAACGGAATCCGAAGGATCGTCGGGTCATCGGGCATCGGGGGTGGGCAGGCACATGGGTCGAGCATCGCGGCCTGCTGTTGAGCGTAGAACTGCCGCATGAAGTCGGCCCGCTTGCGTCGGTCGGCGTCCTTGGCCCGCAACAGCTTGACTTCGTTGCGAGCGTTCAGGCCTGGCAGGCCGCCCGTCTGGACCAGGGCGTGCAGGATATCATTCTGACCCGCGGGAAGTTTCACCAGCGAGGCATTGGCGCTGAGGTCCGACGTCCCACGGATCGCGGCACCGCGGCCGCCGCCCTGAGATCCTCCGCCTCCCCCACCGGCCAGACCGTCCTGGCGGACCACGATCACGTTGTACGTCCGCTCGCGGATCAGGGTTACGATCGGTCGGGCCTTCTCCGGACGGAGGATATCCCCTTCCAGGTAGGCTTCCCGAATCCGGTCGCGGACCTGGTCGAGCGTGAAGCCGCGAACCTCCAGCGGTTCGATCAGCGGCAGCGACAAGGTCCCGTCTTCCTGGACCGCGATCGGAAAGCCGAGCGACGGAGGGAGCGAGCTGTTTTGATCGGGGAAGTTGATCGGGGGCGGTTCCGGGGTGGCGTTGGGCGGGTTGAACGGCAACACGCCCTCGATGTAAATCCCCAGGATGTCGCCGCTATCGATCTGGTATTCCCGCGGCGGCTCGATCGACAACAGCGAGATGTCGACCGGGACCAAGTTGTTCTTAGGCGGCGCGAAAAACTGCGGCGGCAATCGCTTCGCCGGGACGCCATCGATCGGCTGGACCAACGATGTGCAGCCACTCAGCATCACAGACGCCACGAAGGCGGTCACCAATCGAGCCCGACCAGAAGGTCGCGGCGAGTAAGAGCTTTGTTTATCGGGACAGCTGATCATCGTTCTACCACCCATTTTCGTGCGCCACTGATTTCGAACCAGCCAGCGGTCTAAGACTCATATCCGTCAAATCGACCTATCCGTTTCCGAATCCGGCCATCGCGAGGAGCGGCCGGGCAGACCCCAAAAACCTCGAATCGTCTCTTCGTTGACGCGTCAGTTCCGCGGTTTAGGGATCCGATGAACCCCAGCACCCTTGCCTTCACTAGGCAGCCTCGGGTCGTAGAACTGTTCGGATGCTCCGCCGATCCGGGGCGGCACGGGCAACTCCTCGGGCACTACTTCTGACTCGCCTGGCAGCAGGCTCGACATCGTCGCGGTATCCAGATTCGTCGTCGGCATGGGGGCACCGGCCGATCCGTTTCCATGACCGGGCACGCCGTGGCCGGCAGGCGGCAGCGGCGGCAATGAGGTCCCCACGGCTCCCCAGTGGGCGATGCCGTCCTGTTCTGCGGCCTTGACCCCCAGCGGATAGCCTTCGAACCAGGCGTTCATCCGGTTCTGGCCGTCTGCGGATTGATATTGCCAGCCCCAGTACGATTGAGGGGCGATCAACGGCAAGCAGCCCGTACCGCCCGCCGCGACATCCTCATAGCCCTGACGAAAGCCGGCTTCGAGATCGGACAGGTAGCAATGGTCGCCAAAAGACTCTCGCGAACAGTGCCAGGCTCGAGCGGCCCAGGCGCTGTTGCGATAACTGACCATGAAATCGTTCAAGCCCTCTTGGCGAGACAGATTCCGCTGGATCCCGCTCCAAAAGGAACAACCCGTGCTCGGGATCACGGCGGCGGCCATCAGCAGCGAACCGATGAACCGCGTGACCCTCGGGCGGCGGCGATCTGCCGATCCGGACCGCGTGGCCTGTGCAGCGGTTCGAGCGTGATCGGAACCGTTCAATTCATGTGCGAAGCGTATCGCCATTGGAGCCCCCTTGGCGGCTGGCGTTAAGCTGAAACCCCTGACTCGGTCGTGCCCCAACGGAGTTCGGGTAAACCGACTGTTGCCTGTTGTATCGCCCGTGTTGGACGTAACAGTTGAACCAAAGTTGACGAAATGGACGGCTGTGACGGCTGTAACGGTAAATTGGCCGGTGACGCGCGGGCTTTGTCCAGTTTTGGCAATCGGACCACCCCGCGCACCCCGCTCAACTCCGCCGCCTCAAGCCCATCCCACCCGCGATCCCCAACCGACACCGCCTTTGTGGGCTCCGGTCCACACCGGNNGCGCCGATGTTCCTCAACGGCCTAAAAGTCGGGGCGGCGTTTTTTCAAACGGAGACGGTGAACTCCCCCGGGCTGCTGGTTTCGCTTGTTCCGAGAGTTCGGATCGTGCCAAGAAGACAAGAAAGTTACTGGACAACTCCCGATCATGGCGAATCATTATGAGATCGACCCTCGCTCCCACGCCGAAAACTTAGTGTTTTTCGAGGGACCATCGGCAGGGGCGGTGTGAACGTCCTTCCGCACGGCCCTCCAAATCGGAACGGACGAGTGTCCGTCAACCCTTCCGCACGTCAAGCAACCGCAGTCACGAGTACCGATGCCGATCCTTCGCGCCGAACCCGATTGCTTCCCTGAAGACCTGTTCGAACAGCCCGTCGGGGACACGCCGTGGTGGGCGTGTTACACGCTGTCGCGGCAAGAGAAGCAATTGATGCGCGTGCTCCGCTCTGCCGGGGTCGCTCATTACTCGCCGATCATCTCCCGCCGCTATCGTTCGCCGGCGGGACGGGTCCGCGAGTCGTTCCTGCCGCTGTTCTCGAACTACGTCTTCGTCCGCGGCGACGAAATGGCCCGTTACCAAGCGGTTTGCAGCGGCTGCGTTTCGCGAACGATGCCGGTGGTCGAGATCGAGCAGTTGGTCACGGACTTGGCCCAGATCCACAAACTGGTCCTCACCGGCGCTGCGTTAGCTCCCGAAGCGCGGATCGATTCCGGAGACCTGGTGCGAGTGCGTAGCGGCCAGTTCGCCGGGTTCGAGGGACGCGTGATCCGCCGCCATCAGCAGACCATGCTGATCGTCGAGGTTCACTTCATGAATCAAGGGGCCTCGGTCGCGCTGGACGATTGCCAATTCGATCTGCTGGAAAAGGGCCCCTTCGACACGTCCGTCTGACCTCCCCCCCGCGAGCCCGCATCGGTCACCGCTACCCACCTGTTCCCTCATGATCGCGATCATCGGTCTCGGATATGTCGGGCTCCCCTTGGGGCTGCAATTCGCCGCCCGCGGCACCGCGGTGCTGGGGGTCGATATCGATGCCACCAAAGTCAACGCGATCACGCGGGGCGAGTCCTACATTCGCCATATCGCCGCCGCGACCATCCGGGAGCAGGTTGAGGCGGGCCGGTTCTCCGCCACCACCGATCTGTCGCAGGTGTCCCGGTGCGACGCGGTGATCATCTGCGTGCCGACGCCGCTGAATAAGAACCGGGAACCCGACATCTCGTTCATCTTGCGGACCGGCGAGGCGATCGGCCCGCACCTGCGGATTGGCTCCCTCGTGGTCCTCGAATCGACGACCTACCCGGGGACCACCGACGAGGATCTCCGCGGCGTCCTGGAAGCGACCTCGGGGCTGCGTGCCGGCACCGACTTTCACCTGGCGTTCTCGCCCGAACGAGAGGACCCGGGGAACCCACACAGCCAGGTCGCAACCATCCCCAAAGTCGTGGGCGGATTGACTCCCGCCTGTCGCGACCGGGCGGAAGCGTTGTACCTGCTGGCGGTCGAGCGGGTCGTCCCGGTTTCCAGTTGCCGAGCCGCCGAGGCCACGAAGCTGCTCGAAAACATCTTTCGCAGCGTCAACATCGCCTTGGTCAATGAACTGAAGGTGGTCTACGAGGCGATGGGGATCGACATCTGGGAGGTCATCGAGGCCGCCAAGACCAAGCCCTTCGGCTTCATGCCCTTCTACCCAGGACCGGGGCTGGGCGGGCACTGCATCCCGATCGACCCGTTCTATCTGACCTGGAAGGCCCGCGAATACGGCCAAGCGACACGGTTCATCGAACTGGCCGGCGAGGTCAACACGTCGATGCCCAAGCACGTCGTCAACCGCGTCGCCGCGGCGCTCAACGCCGAGCGGAAACCGCTCAACGGCAGCCGCGTGCTGCTGATCGGCTTGGCTTACAAGGCCAATGTCGATGACGATCGGGAATCGCCCGCCTACGTGCTGCTGGACCTGCTCCGCGACGCCGGGGCCGAGGTCGCCTACTTCGATCCGTTCGTCCCGCGAATTCGGAAAAATCGCGAGCATCCCCACTGGGCTGGGCTGACGAGTATCCCCTGGGACGAGCCGACCGTCGCCGGATTCGACGCCGTGCTGATCGTCACCGCGCATGCCACGGTCGATTACCAGCAGCTCGTCGATTGGGCGTCGCTGGTGATCGATACCCGCAACGCCACCCACGGCCTGACGGGCAAGGCGATGGTTCACAAGGCTTGATCAGGCCGAACGGCGCCGGCCGTCCGGTCGGGGCTCGTGGCTCACGCCGTGGGATGAACGTTTTCGGGCTAGTTCTTGGGGCGGGGGATCTTGGACGGCTTCTTAACCCCGGTCGGCTTCTTTTTATTCCCCCGCCGCTGGCGACCGAAGCCGTCGGACGACGATTCCGAGATTTCGATTTCCGCCAACGGCTTGCCGATGTGCGGTTTGAGCTGCAGCACGCGGTCGCGGATCCGGGCCGCCTTTTCGAACTCCAGTTCCTCCGCCGCCGCCAACATTTCCTGTTCCAGCGCCTCGATGTAGGGCAACGTGATCCGCTGGCCGGTATCCTCCTGCCGGGCCGCCGCGGAGGTCCGTTTGTGCTTGGCCGCGTCCGACTCGATCCCGGCCCGCATCGACTTGCGGATCGATTGCGGCACGATCCCGTGCTTCACGTTGTAGGCCTGCTGGATCTCGCGACGACGCGCCGTTTCGTCCATCGCGGCCCGCATCGAATCGGTGACCTTGTCGGCGTACAGGATCACCTTGGCTTCGACGTTCCGCGCCGCCCGGCCGATCGTCTGGATCAGGCTCGTCTCGCTCCGCAGGAACCCCTCCTTGTCCGCATCCAAGATCGCGACCAAGGAAACTTCGGGTAGGTCGAGCCCTTCCCGCAGCAGGTTGACGCCGACCAAGCAATCGAAACGACCCGACCGCAATTCCTGCAGCAGGTCGACCCGCTCGAAGGCGTCCAACTCGCTGTGCAACCAGCGGCAGCGGATGTTCTGTTCCTGCAAATAGGTCGCCAAATCCTCCGCCAGCCGTTTGGTCAACGCCGTGACGAGCACCCGCTGGTCCTTCGCGGCCCGCTCGCGGATCTGCTCGACCAGATGGTTCACTTGGCCCCGCGCCGGAACGACTTCCACGACCGGATCGAGCAACCCGGTCGGCCGGATGATCTGCTCCACCACCTCGCCCCCGGTCTTGCCCAATTCGAACTCGCTCGGCGTCGCCGAAACGAAACAGATTTGGCAATTCTTGGCCTCCCATTCGTCGAACCGCAGCGGCCGGTTGTCCAGCGCGCTGGGGAGCCGAAAGCCGTGGTCGACGAGCGTCATCTTGCGGCTGCGATCGCCGGCATACATCGCCCGGATCTGCGACACCGTGACGTGGGACTCGTCGATGAAGGTGATGAAGTCCTCGGGAAAAAAGTCGTACAGCGTATCGGGTGTCGCGCCGGGAGGCTTGCCCGACAACGGCCGGCTGTAGTTCTCGA
>DITY01000038.1:3673-3902 GCA_002422955.1 Planctomycetaceae bacterium UBA6172 | reverse complement strand
GAGCAGCCCGCTGGCACGCGCGTCATGTCGGGGGGCTGGCCAGCGATCGCCTCCAACCGCTGAGAATGATCGCGGTCCAAACGTGGCAGCGACCGGAGTAGGCCGAGGGTATAAGGGTGCCGGGGCGAAGCGAACAGGTCGTTGACGGCAGCCCGTTCGACAACTCGCCCGGCGTACATCACCAACACGCGATCGCAGACCCCCGCGACCACGCCGAGGTCATGGGTGA
>DITY01000038.1:238-3631 GCA_002422955.1 Planctomycetaceae bacterium UBA6172 | reverse complement strand
CATCACCCGCTGCCGCATCCCGCCGCTGAACTGATGCGGGTAGTCTCGCAAGCGTTGCCCGGGCGAACTGATACCGACCATTTCCAACATCTCGGCCGCGCGGGTCATGGCGGCGGCCGGGGTCAGCCCCAAATGCCGCCGCGTGACCTCGGTTAACTGTTGGCCGATGGTCATCAACGGGTTGAGAGCGGTCATCGGGTCTTGAAAGATCATGCCGATCCGGCGGCCCCGAATGCTCATCAACTCGGCCGGGTTCATTCGGATCAGATCCCGGCCTTCGAACCAGGCGGAACCGCGATCGATCCGGCCGGGCGGCCGGGGGATCAAGCCCATCAGCGCCAAATTGGTGACGCTTTTGCCACTGCCGCTTTCGCCGACTATCCCCAGCGTTTCGCCGCGAGCCAGGTCGAACGACACGCCGCGGACCGCTTCGACCAGCCCGTCGTCGGTCTTAAAGCTGACGTGCAGATCTTGGACACTCAGCAGCGATTGGGAGTTTGGTTGATCGGTCACGCTCAATCCCGATTTTTCATCTTGGGGTCCAGTGCGTCACGAACCCCGTCACCGAGGAAATTGAGCGCGAAAAGGGTCGCGGCCAAGGCCGCCCCCGGAAAGACGACGACCCACCAAAACAGCTTGACGCTCGACAACGCTTCGACACCGTCATTCAGCAGTTGCCCCCACGAGACATCGGGCGGCGCGACCCCCAATCCCAGGAACGACAGAAACGCTTCGAACAGCATCACGGCGGGGATCGTCAACGTCAGGTAAACGATCACGATTCCGAGCACGTTGGGGACGAGATGCCGGAAGACGATCCGCCAAGTCGATGCGCCAACGGTTCGCGCGGCCTCGATGAATTGCTCGTGCCGCAGCGACAACACCTGGCCGCGAACGACGCGCGACATGGTCAACCAATAGATCGCGCCGATCACGAAATAGAAGATCGTGATCTGCTCGATCCCACGCTGACGCAGCCATGCCTTGACGCTGTCTTCGCCCAAAAAGGTGATCAAAAAAATGACGACGAAGATGAACGGGATCGAATACAGGATATCGACGATCCGCATCATCACCGAGTCGACGATGCCACCGAGGTAACCGGCCGTCGCCCCATAGCTGACGCCGATCACCAGGCTGACCAAGGTCGCGACCACGCCGACGACCAGCGACACGCGAGCACCCCAAAAGACGCGAGACAACAGGTCGCGTCCGAGTTTATCGGTACCGAAGATCGAGGGGATCGCGTAATCGCCGAAGATCGCGACGCGCAGCCGACACATCCCCCATGCGACCGAACCCAGCCGGTTCCAGAGCTGATTGAAGGGGTGCTCGACCTCCGTCCGCTCACGAATGCGATCTTCCAGTTGGACCCGCTGTTCCGGATCAGAGGCCGCATCCCGCTGGCGGCGCAATTCATCCAGTTCACCTTCGAAACGGGCCAACTCCGCGACCAGCGACGCGTCCTTGAACCCGAGCCCCTCGCGACTCCCCATCGTGACGCTCGTCAACTCCGGCGGTAGCAAACGGCGGAACTTCAGATCCTTGTCGATCGGACTCTGCAGCGGCAGCAGCGGCGTCAACATCGCCAGGACGACCAGAACCCCCAACGCGATCATCGAAGCCATCGCGGTCCGCCGCCGACGCAATCGCCGCCAGGCGTCCGACCACAGCGAAACCCCACGGATTTCCCGTGATTCCTCGAGCAGCTTGGCAAGCTGTTCGGCCTGCCGCGTTTCGCGTGCCCCAGCGACCGGGGCGACGGTGAGGGGAGACCGATCGCTCACGGCAACTTGACCCTCGGATCGATCACGGCGTAAGAGATGTCGACGATCGAGTTCATCACGAACAGCAGCACGGTGTAGGTCAACACCATGCCCATCGCCAACGTGTAATCGCGCTGCAGCGCCGCGTTGATGAAGTGGCTACCCATCCCGGGTATCGCGAAGATTTTCTCCAACACCAGCGAACCGGTCAGCACCCCGGCCGTCGCGGGCCCGAGGTACGAGACGACCGGCAACAGCGCACCGGGCAGGACATGCTTGAGGATCACCGCTCGGGACGACAACCCCTTGGCCATCGCGGTCCGAACATGCTCGCGCGACAAGACTTCGAGCATTCCCGCCCGCGTCAACCTCGCGATGTAGGCCGCGACCGGGGCGCCCAAACAAAAGGCGGGGAGGGCGAGTTGCCGAAGCGTTCCCCAGCCGCCGGCCGGGAATAGCGGGATGATGAACACGAACAGCAGGATCACGATGCTGGCCAGCACGAAGTTCGGCACCGCAATCCCCAGTACCGCCGCGGTCATCATCGACAGGTCGGCGAAGGACCCACGGCGGACCGCCGAGATCACTCCGGCGGGGATACCCAAGGCGATGGCGAAAACCAAGCCGAAAATCGCCAGTGATGCGGATACGGGAAAGCCCTCGGCCAAGACCTGATTGACGCTGTAGTCTTCCAGCCGCAAACACCAGCCGAGATCGCCACGCGAAACGATACCCCAGGCATAGTCGAGGTACTGTCGGACGGGCGGGGCGTCGAGGTTGTAGCGGGCCCGCAGTTGACGCTCGATCGCCGGCGGCACCGCTCGCTCGCTGCTGAACGGATTCCCCGGCACCGATCGCATCAGCACGAAGGAGACGGTGTAAACGATCCAGAGCGTGAGCAGCAACCAGCCGACGCGGCGAATCAAGTATCCGATCAGATTTCGCATCAGCCGAGTTCTCTCGTCATCCTCACCGTGGGGTCAGCCACCGACCGACACGAGTCCTCAAGCCAAGCCCCAAAGAGATCCTCGGATCTCCCCAGACTCGCATCGCACTCGCATCGACCGACCGCCGGACGAAGTTGCCAAGGTGACAATGTAGCGTGCCGCAAGGCTCGGCGAAACATCGGTCGCCCCATCAGGCTGGCGCGGCGACAAGTCACCATGCCGCGGCGACCGAGGGCACCGCAACCGCGAGGGAGAATCCGCGACCGAGGCCGCGTCAGAAGCTCAGCACGGCGGGTTCGGCAACGGGTGGCTTTTGCGGCTGCTTGAGCAATTCGCGGAGCTCCCGCAGTTCCTTCCGTAAGGATTCCACTTCCTGACGTAGGCCATCGAGATCGCTTTGCCACGGCATGCCACCGCCCATCATGCCGCCCATGTCACCGCCCATCCTGCCACCGGGGCCGCCGTGAGGCGGCATCCCCTGGGGCGGTGTCATGCCGCGCCGCGGCAAGTTCCCTGGGGTCTGCGGGCTATATGCTTGCGGGCCATGGGGCTGCTGGCCATGCGCCTGGGAGCCATGCGCCTGGGGTCCATGGGGCTGCTGGCCGGGGGGCATTCCCGACCACGGGCCAACCCCAGGGGGCGTGCTCCAAGGCGCATTGTACCGGGGACGCGGTGTCGGC
>DITY01000038.1:0-183 GCA_002422955.1 Planctomycetaceae bacterium UBA6172 | reverse complement strand
CAGCTCCTCGCCATCCGCCCGCAGGACCTGATCACCACGCCGCACGCCGCCCACCTCCGCCGCGGAGCCATCCGCGACCTCGGCGATCGTCAGTTGCCCGCCTTTAGGAAGGTTGAGTGCGACGCCGATTTCGAAACCGCCCGCCTGACCGGGAAGCCCAAATGGGTCCATCCCAGGGCCACC
>DITY01000120.1 GCA_002422955.1 Planctomycetaceae bacterium UBA6172 | reverse complement strand
GTCGATCAATGACCCACGCCGGTGGATCACCGACCTGCATCGATCGGGCCAGCTCACCGATCGATGGTCGCTGAACCGCATTTCGGTCGAACTGCGGTTGCGGGTCCCAAGCGGGCGGAAACGCGGCCTCGCCCCACTCCGACATCGTCGCGATCGCCTGATCCACGTCCCCCGCCACCAGCATCTGATCGATGCGGTGAGCACGCCGCAGGTCGGGCTGGAACCGAGCCGCCGCCAAGACCAGCATCAACATCGCGGTCCCCGGAATCAGCCACGCCTGCCAAGCAACGCCGGGCAGTGTCCGTGACGACCGCTTCGAGGAGCCTCGCTTTGCCAGCCAAACCGTCAGCGCGATGGCTACCCCGACGACCGGCAAAAATGACCACCACAACCCGACCAGCAAGGCTCCCTGGTAATCCGCCAACATCTGTTGAGTTTGGCTCAAACGGATGCCGCCCATGATCGTGACCATCGACATGATCGAACTGAGCAGCCCGAAGAACGCGACGATCATGCAAGGGACCAAGATCCAAAACAACGTCACTGCAAACGGGATACGAAACTGGATCGACGCGATGCGAGCGAACAGCAGAACTCGCCAAATCGACACGATCGACAGCGCGGTCAAGTTGTAGCGAAGCGAGGTGATCTCGTCGCTGAACGCTTCGATGGGAAAGGCATAGAACCAAGCCAGCGGCGCGGTCAACCAATATCCGGTCAAGAATACGAGTGCGTGTCGCCACGGGCGGACCAACGTCAAGCCACACGTGGCCATCGCCGCCCACATCCACAGAAACAGGATCGACGACAGGACCAACGAAGCGGCGAATGAGCCCAACAAGTCGTACGGTTGATGCCACAGGCTGACCGCATCGTATTCACGTCCCAAGGCGGCCGTGGCCACCAGCACACCGGCAAACAGCCAACCCCGCCGGGCATGAATCAATCGATGAATGCTGGGACGCAAGCCGATCAGCAGGCCTGGCAAATCCCACCACCGTGCGCGATTCATGGCATCATTCATGTGTTCTTGCGGGCATGGGAACGAACGGACTTGATGATCTGGCCGCGTCGGGATTGCAACTCGGGACGATAAACGCGGCCGACCAACTCCTGAAAACCGGCCCTCAGCTCCGGGACACTGATCCGATCGGGCTGATGAACGACATCGAAAAGAGTGTAACGGGAGAAGTCGCCCGGCAATAATCGTCCAGCGCGGCGGAGCGACTCATGCAAGGCCGTGCCGGGAAATGGCGTTTGAACCGTCAACTGGATTTCACCGAACGGCGCCGTTTCCAAAAATTCGCCCAACCGGTCCATGGAGGCCCGCGTCTCTCCATCGGCGCCCACGATGAAGCAAGCATTGACGACGATGCCAGCCTGCTGAATCGCCATCGCGGCTTCGACGACACGATCAAAGTCAGCGGTCTTCGCGCCCATGCCAGGATAGCGAAACACGGTCGACTCGAAGCCGATCAGAATCTGGCGACATCCGCTGCCGGCGATTTGACGGAGCAAGTTCGGCCGCAGTCCGATCCGCCAATCCGACTCGGTGAACCATCGCGCGCCGGCCCGGCGGAGCGCCTCGAGCATCGGTTCATGATCACGATCGGAAGCGAAGGTGTTATCGTCGGCGAGTTCGATCCAAGGTCGCGCTTGCCGACCCGCGATCACCGCAATCTCACGCTCGATTTGCGGGTCCGGCTTGACTCGGGCGGGTCCCAGCATCCGACTGGCCGCGCAAAAGCTGCACGCCCACGGGCAACCGCGCATCGTTTGCACCGTGTAACGTGGCGGCGCCGCACCGCCCCACAGATCCCAATCGGGCAGCGGGGAAGCCGACATCGCGATGGGATGCTCGACTCGATACACCCCGCCCAACTCACCCGTTGACCAGTCGCTCAGCATCCTCGGCAGCAGTGATTCACCATCGCCGACGGCCACCGCGTCGAACCGGCCCTCACAGGTCCGCGGCGCCGCCGTCGCATGCAGGCCACCCACAATCGTGCGGACTTTTCGCTCCCGAAGCGATTGACTGATCGCCACGGCCCGGTCGATGGCGGGCGTCAAACAGGAGAAAGCGACCACATCGGGGCGGTCGGCAAGGATGCGGTCGACCGTTTCCTCGACCGCCTCGGTACCGACGTCGCTGATCAGCCGAACATCCCAGGTGCCAGGAACCGTCGCCGCAATGGTCAACAACCCCAGCGGCGGAAGCTCGCCGAGTGCCGCCGCACGCCGCTTCAACCCAGGCATCGTCAGGCCCAAATCGAGCAACCGCTGATCCACGACCCGCAATCCGCTCATCGATACCAGCGTCAGACGAGGCGTCTTGGAAAGGATCATGTCGCTGCCTTGGCCGTCACCGCGCGAGGTGATCAAAACGCCGCAACTCCGCGGCTCCTGAAGGGAATCACTCGACGATCGACTGACGAGCGAGGGGTGTCAAGAACGAATGGCACGTCGGGTTGGCATCACTCCCGCAACGATCCGACACTCGCACCCAAGCACGGAACGTAAATGAGGGGCGCCGGTACGCATCACCGGGAGCCCGAAAAACTTTCTAACGGTCAATCGCTCACCTCGCGTTCCCCGGTGGACTCGCTGGTTGCCTCTCGTTGCGGACCGCGTTGTCCAGTTCAACGAGCTTTGCTGCATAAGACACGACGACGGGCCGGACGTCAAAATTCGGATGTCGCTTTCCCATCGCCAAGATTCTCTCAAAGGCCCCGATACACGCTTCGCGGCGAAGTTGTGCCAGAGACATTCCCTCGCGGTCCGCGAGCCACTTCGCGACGCTGTCCTTTTGGAGCGGCGAGTAAATTGCGTCCATTTTCGAAGTGTGTGATTCAAGGATGTCCTGAATCAGCCAGAACGAGTGGTCCCCCATGTCGACGTCGCCCGAAACCGCGCGGGTCAAGTAGTCGGATGGGGGACGGCGGGGATCGGTGAGATGTGGCACCAATGCGCGGATTGCCGAAAGGCGGCCACTACGCAGCTTCGTACCGGCCGCGTTGACGGCATCTCGATCGGCAGAGGTGGCGACGATTTCGATCGCCTCGTCAAAATCCGAGTCCGTAAACAGGCTCTTGGCCTGTGCCTTTCCGGTGCCCACTGAGCCGTCGGTATCCTGCGCAACGACATCGGTCGACATCATCGACACCAGGGCAAGTGCTGCAAGCAAAGCAACGTGACGCATAAGATTTCCATCGCTCCGGTTCACGCAGAACCGATCTGACTCCGCTTGCCAGCAAGATACACGATCAAAAAAACGAGCACCCAGAAGGCGATGAACGCGAGTGGTCCGCCAAGTTCTCCTGTGTTCGCCTCAGCGATGATGGCAACAACGGAAGATAAGATGAACGCGAATCCGATGGCGAAGCAGGAAACGATGCGACGAACCCGTGAGCCAGTTCCGAGGGTTAGAAAGAGTCCGCCAACGATGGTCGCAACCGATACGCCGATGGCGAAGCCCAGCCATTCACCGACTCTCGCACCCGAAATCTGGCCAAAACCCTCGTAATTCGCTCCCAGTTTCTTCCCAACCGTCGTCCCAACAATGAGCCCCGCGGCGATCGAAACAGGGATGAATAATTGCTTGAAGCGAGATCCGCCTTGTGGCTTTTTAGTGGCCTGCTGATCGACGGGCGCCGGTTGCTCGGTAATCATTGCGGGATTCCTTTTTATTGCGTCACTTCGAATACCGGATTTTTTTGACGC
>DITY01000165.1 GCA_002422955.1 Planctomycetaceae bacterium UBA6172 | reverse complement strand
GTGCCGCCATCACCGTACTGGCAGTATTGAAAGGGCGAACCGAGCAGGTTGCCCAAGTGTTTGCGGTCGCTGCCGACCGCGTCGGGAGGAAGCGGCTTGCCATCCTGTGCGTTGAGTTCCGGCTTCGGGTCGAACAGGTCGACATGACTCGGCCCGCCCCACATGAACAGGAAAATGATTCGCTTGGCACGCGGCCGAAAGTGAGGCTCCCGGGGTGCCAACGGGTTGTGGCTCGCGGTTGCCGCATCGGCACCCGATTGCCCGAGCAGCGCCGAGAGCGCGACCCCGCCAAAGCCGGCCGCGGTGTGACGCAGCAGTTCGCGGCGGGTGGTCGACGTCTGAAATCGGTTGCATCGCATCGTGGTCTCACTCCAAAAACTGAAATCGGCTGGATGCCAACAGGGCGTGGCAGGCGAGCGCTAACGCACTCAGCTCGCGCTGCGTCGGCTCCTCGGCCTCGAACCGTTGTTCGAACTGGGCTAAAGCCTCTGCCATGATCCGGACTTCGGCATCGGTCGGCCGCGCGTTCAGGATCGCTTCGTACATCGCTAGAACTCGCGCTTCGCGATCCGCCGGGGCGTGGTCGAAAATTCGCTGTGCGGTCGTTTTGGCCGCGTCCATCACGAACTCATCGTTCAATAAATACAGACCTTGTGTCGGCACCATCGTGTTCCGCCGCATCCCCGTCGTGGTGTGCGGATCGGCGAAATCAAAGATCTCGAACAGCTCTGGCAAATCGTTGCGAATCACCGGCAGGTAAACGCTCCTGCTGGGAAAATCGGTCCGACGGCGGACCGGGTTCGCACCCACCGCGGTCGCTTGATCGCCCAGGTAGGCGACGGTCGAATCGATCGGGGCCAAGTCGAGCGAGTTGGCTGCGGCGAGCATCGAATCGCGGAACGATTCCGGATCCAACCGCCGTCGATTGGCTCGCCAAATCAGCGAATTTTCCGGATCGGCTTCCTGATTGACCGCGACGTGCTGGCTGCTCAGCCGGAAGGTGCGACTGAGTACGATCTGCCGGACCAAGGACTTGACCGACCAATCGTGGGCGATCAGTTCCTTGGCCAAATGGTCCAGCAACTCGGGATGGGATGGCGGTTCACCGGTTCGGCCAAAGTTATCGACCGTCCGCACCAAGCCGCGGCCCAACAGATGGTGCCAAACTCGATTGGCAAGCACGCGGGCGGCGAGTTGCCCAGAACGTTGATCAGCATCGATGAGCCAGTGCGCCAAGGCGATACGTCCGCTTTCATCCGTCGGCAACGGCTCGCCGGGCGTGTCGCGAAGCACGGTCAGAAAGCCGCGTGGCACCGGATCTCCCAGCGCGTCGAACTGGCCCGCGATGCGAATCTGCTCGTCAGCGGGTTTCTCCACATCGGTCGCGGTCATCGCCCGCGGCGGGATCGCCGGCGGCTGATTCCAGGCTTGGGTCAACTGATCGACGAGCGTTTGCTGAGCCGCGGTTCTGGCCTCGGGCGTTTGGGCCGCGTCCCGAGCCGCCTCCGCGACCGCCGAGGGCTGTTTCTCCGCCAGTTCCTTCAAGGCCGGTTCGTCTGCTTTCTTGAGCAGTTCCAACGCCGCTTCGGCCTGCTTTTTCTGCTCACCCAATTTCGGCCGCTCGCGCCAATATTGCTCATAAGCGTCATCCAGCGCGGCCCCGTCCGTCCCCAAACCGACCAACTGCTCCATCACCCGTTGTTCACCGAGCATGTAGCGCTGTTCCATCACGCGGGTCGAAGTCAGAATCCCGGCGAGGGCGTAATAGTCCGCCGTGGGGACGGGATCGAACTTGTGGTTGTGGCAGCGGGCGCATCCCAAGGTTTGCCCAAGCACCGCGCGGCCGATCGAATCGATCTGCTCGTCAGCCACTTCCATCTTTTGGTTGTTCGGGTTGTTGCCCAGCAGCACCTTGGGGCCGAGCGTCAGAAACCCGGCGGCGATCCGCTGCTGGTCCCGTTGCTCGATCGATTCGAAGGGGAGCTGATCGCCGGCCAGTTGCAGCAGCACGAATTCGTCAAACGGCAGGTCGTTGCCCATCGCCGCGATGACCCAATTGCGATACCGCCAGGCTTCGCGAAACAGAAAGTTCTCATCCAGTCCGTTGGAATCGGCGTACCGTGCCAAGTCCAACCAATGCCGGCCGAATCGCTCGCCAAATTGGGGCGAGGCGAGCAGGCGGTCGACCAGGCGTTCATAAGCATCGGGGCGTGAATCCGCGAGGAACTCCCGCAATAACTCGGGGCTCGGCGGCAGCCCGGTCAATTGGATCGCCAACCGCCGCGCCAAAACGTTCGGCTCGGCATCCGGATTGGGTTGCAGCCCCGCGGATTCGAGCCGCGCCAAGATGAAGCGATCGATGTCGCCGCCGGGCCACTCGCGGTTCGTCACCTCGCCGGGAGGGGTCGCGGCCAGTGGTCGAAACGCCCAGTGCTCCCGCCCCGCGACGGGGTCGGAGGGATCGTCCTGGGCGGTCACCACGATCCGCTCGGGGGCCGGCGCACCGATTCGCACCCACTGCTCCAACCGGGCGAGATCCTCCGCATCCAGTGGCTTGACCGGCGGCATCTGCAGCTCGGCGTCGCCATACCGCACCGCGCGAATCAGCAGGCTCGCATCGGCATCCCCAGGAACCACCGCGGGACCGTTGTCCCCGCCCTGCAGCCAGCCCTGGCGATCATCCAGTACCAAGCCACCTTCCCGCTCACCCGACTTTTCCGAGTGACACTCGTAGCAGTGTTTGACCAGCAGCGGACGAATCTGTTTTTCGAAGTACTCGATCCCGGCTTCGCTCGCGGCCTGCGTCGCTTCTTCACCAAACGCGCTCGAAGGGCCAAACGCACCCGACGGAAACGCGCTCAGCAGCAACGGGATCAGGAGGAAACAGGAGCGATTGGGACGAGGCATGGCAGGCAATCCGGCGGGTCGACAAGGGGAAG
>DITY01000309.1 GCA_002422955.1 Planctomycetaceae bacterium UBA6172 | reverse complement strand
ACGTGGGCCAGCTTGCTGTCGGGGCCGAGGATGGCGAGGAAGACCGCGGCCAGGATACCGAACGGTACGCTCAACACCGCCGCGATCCCGACCATCACGATCGTCCCGACGATCGCATTGCCAAAACCGCCGCCGACTTGCATCGCGGCCGGCGGCAATTCGGTGAAACAGGCCAGGCTCAGCGATTTGCCGCCACGATACAGGAGCATCAGCAGGACGGAGAACAGCGGCACGCAAGCGATCAAGGTCGCGAGCCCCGTGATCAGACTCAGGACGGCGCTGAACAGCGTCCGCGGGTGGCGAAGCGACCGCTCGAGCCGCGGCGGAATCGTCGGGGCTGGCGGATCGAGTTTCAGGTGTTCGCTCATCGCGGCTCATTTCCCCCCGCTCAAACGAGTGGTCGAGCGTTCCAGGATGATCGCGCCGAGAATGTTGACCCCCAGCGTCATCGCCATCAGGACCAACGCGGCATACAGCAGCACCGGCTCCTCCTGAGCGCCCGCTTCGGGAAAATTGTTGGCCAACAACGCGGCGAGTGTGTTGGCGGGGGAGAACAACGAGATCGACAACTGGTTCGAGTTCCCCACCAGCATCGCCAGGGCCATCGTTTCGCCGAGCGCCCGGCCGAACCCGAGCACGATCGCCCCGAACAGCCCCCGCGCGGCGGTCGGCAGGATCACCTTGAGGATCGTTTCCCAGCGCGTCGCGCCGAGCCCCAGCGCCGCATCCTTCAACCGCTGCGGCACCGCCTTGAGCGCGTCGCGGGACAGCGCCGAGACGGTCGGCAGGATCATGATCGCCAGCACCAACGACGCCGGGAGCATCCCGGGGCCGCTCAAGGAGGTCCCAAAGAGAGGGATCCAGCCGAAGTAGTCATGCAACCAACCGGCGAGCGGTCGCAGCATCGGGATCACGACGAAGATCCCCCACAAGCCATAGACGACGCTGGGGATCGCCGCGAGCAATTCGATGATGTTCTTGAAGACCCACTCGATCCGCGGCGGCAGAAAGTCTTCGGTCAAGAAAATGGCGATCGCGATGCCGAACGAACCGCCGATCAGTAGCGCGATGCTGGCGCTATAAAACGTCCCCCAAATCTCCGGCAACACCCCGAACTCGCCCGTGTTCGCATCCCACTTGGTCGAGGTCAAGAATCCCACGCCGAACTCGCGGACCGCGGGTAGCGCCTTGAATCCGATCTGAAACAGGATGTAGGCGATCAGTACCAGCGTCAGCACGGCGAAGCTGGTGCAGACCAGGCGAAACAGTCGATCGAACAAAGTCTCCAACGGGCGAACTCCCGACGAAATGCTCGCCGGCAGTACCGCATCGCCAGCCTTGCTCGCCGCGCCGTCGGAGTTGTTCATTTCGCCACCGCCTTTCGCCACCGCCCCGGTCGGAAAAGCCTACTGAATTCTTGCCACGGCCTGTTGAACCGCGGCCGCCACATCGGCCGGCAAGGGGATGTAGCCCAGCTCGCCGCTGATCGCTTGGCCTTGCGTCAAGCAATAGGTCACCACGTCCCGCATCGCGGCGGCCTTATCGGGCGAAGCATACCGCTCGTAGCACAACAGCCAGGTGTAGGTGACGATCGGATAGGATTCGTCGCCCGCCGGATCCGGCAACCAGACGATCAGGTCGCTCGGCATCTCCGAGACGCTGGCCAACGCCGCCTGGCCGCTTTGCAGCGACGGCTGAACGTACTTGCCGGCGTTGTTCTCCAGCGTCGCCATCGGCTGTCCGGTCTGGCTGGCGAAGCCGAATTCCACATAACCGATCGAGCCCGGCGTCTGCTTGATCAGCGCCGTCACACCGTCATTCTTGGGACCCTTGATGAACTTGTCGCTGGCGGGCCAATTGATCGTTTTATTCGTGCCATAGGTCTTTTCCCAATCCTCACTGATGGCACTCAAATGCATCGAAAATACATATGTGGTGCCGCTGCTATCCGAACGTACGACGACCGTGATCGGGAGGTCGGGCATCGCGAAACCGTCGTTGCAAGCGACCACCAAGGGATCATTCCAACGAGTGATCTCACCCATCAAAATCTTAGTATAAGCTTCGCGCGACAGCTTCAGCTCCACTGGGCCGCCGGGCAAGTTATAAGCCAACACGACTTTGCCAGCGGTGATCGGCAACAACACCACGCCGTCTTTGACCTCGGCGATCTCTTCTTCGGTCATCGCCGCGTCGCTGGCGGCAAAGTCGACGGTCTGGTTGATGAAGTCCTTGATGCCGGCGCCGCTACCCTTGGCTTGGTAGTCGATCGTGACTCCCGGGGTCGCCTTGGAGAACTCCTGGAACCAGCGGGTGTAGAGCGGGGCCGGAAAACTCGCCCCCGAGCCCTGCAACTTCAGGCTTGGCGACTGGGATCGGTCACCCGTACACCCGACCGCGACCAGGAGCAAACCCAGACAACAACCGACCGCTGCGGCGTTGATCTTCATTCCGGCGAACCTTTGAACTCGGCAATTCCAGCGACGGAGGGCAACTGCCTCTGCCTGTCGCTTGAATATCCGGGTGCCCCAGGTAGATAGCAATGGGCGCGGAGCACGGAAAGCCGATTCTTCAGCCCGTCTTCATCAAAGATTAACAATTGACCGCATTGCGACATCCATGCCGCGTCGAACGGCCGAGATCGGCTGATCGATAGCCATGCGGGGGATGGAGACTGGTCGCGGCCTGATGTGGCGGTGCGAATCCGGCCGCTGGCGGAAATCAGCCCGCGTGACTGCCGGTCAGTAGCCCGAGGGTGAGCAGCGAGGTCTTCTTGGAGTCCACTGCCGAGCGCCGGACCGGCGTCGGGGCCGGGATCAAACCTTGGACCAAGTTCGGCTTCTGCAGACTTTTTCCGTGGATCAGCACCAACGGCATGTCCAGATATTGATCGTCGAGGTTCCGCAGCGCCTCGAGCAGGTGCCGAGCGGTGTAGTATTCCTCTTCCGCGGCAGCCGGCGTTTTAGCCGAAGGTTTCTTGGCGGAGGGCTTTTTTGCGGGGGGCTTTTTTGCGGAGGGCTTCTTGGCAGACGTCTTTTTCGCCGTCTGCTCCTTGGCGGAAAGCTTCTTGCCAGCCAAGTCGTTCGCGGACGGCTCCTTGGCTGTCAGATCCTTGGCGGAGGGCTTCTTACCGGCCAATTCTTTGGCGGAGNNGAGGATTTTTTGGCGGCCGGCACTGCGGTTGCCAGCCCTTTGAGGTCCTCATCCTTGACGGTGGCGACTCGCTTCTTGCTGTCCTTTCCCGAACCCATGGGACCTCTCTCCGAAATGAATCGACCGACGTCATTTTCCTCAGCGGCCAGGCGCTAGCCGCCGATCCCATTTAGTTAACAGCAGGTCGGCGCGGGTTCATAGTGGGGGACGTACGGAAACCGCGACCTCGCGACCGACCGTCCCTGCACCCTGGCTCCGGCTGCTAGTAGTTGAATTGGAACTGAAACCGCATCAGGTTCCCTTCGAACTGGCCATAGGACTGCGTGTCCGCTCGGCTGTTGGCGACCGTGTTGGTGCGGTCGGTGATGGTGTACATGGAAACCAACTCCGCCGCCGGATTGATTTGCCATTCCAACCCCAGCTCCCATTCGTCGATGGTCGCATCGGGGCTATTGCGTTCCGACTTGTAGCCGCCCTCGTAGTGCACGTACCGCGTGAACGGGAACCAGATGCCATGATCGTTTTCGATCCGATACATGGTCTGCACGTAACCGCCCTGCAAGGACCGTTCTTCGATGGCGGTCTGGGCTTCGTTCAGCCCCGGACCATTCCCAACGGTCCATTCGGCTTGGAAACCCAACGGCTGCGGATAGTAAATCAGCGTCCACGCCAACCGTTCGTCGCGGATCCCGTTGGTATCGAAGGTCGGCAGGACGGCCGGTCCGATGCCGTTGGGCGAGATCGCCGAGGCCGTCGGTACGTACTTGCCCGTGTAGCCCTGCATGCCGACTTCGTACATCTGGCCGTTGGGCAAACAGCCTGGCAACGTTACCCGCGCGACCGTGTGCACGTTGTCATTGCGTTCCCGAAATGATCCGCCCTGGCCATTGTAGAAGCCGAGACCAAAGATGCCGTAGTTCCCCGAGCCCTTCAGGCCTTCATCGAGCACGTACTTGAAAAACTCCTGCGCCGGTTCTGGCGTCCAGTAATAGAAGACCCCCAAGTCACGTTCGTTGCGGACGGCGCTGTTGAGCGCATCGTTTCGATCGAGCGGAAGGCGGTTGGAACTGCTTTGCAGGTTCTCCCAGCCGTAGGGAACCTTCGATTGGCCGATCCGTAAGCGGTGCACCTTGTCGGAATCGATGTACAGATCGCCGTACCAGTCACGGATCTGCGTGAAGTGGTTCCCTTCCCCTGCCCCTTGAACGCTCGAGGCGAAGTCGGGCTGCAGGTAGACGCCGAGGTGTTCATGCACGTCGCCGGAAATGATTACGCGGGCCCGGCGGATGATGAAACTTTGGTCTTCACCGACCGATGAATCTCCGACCAGGTGCGCCGGAAAGGAACCGTCGGCCTCATGCACGACCTCATTCAGCCGAATCTGGGCGTAGCCGCGGATCGACAGCTTTTCGTACCAGGCCTTCTTCTTGTCCTTCTCCGCTTTCGCCGCCTTCTCGGCAGCCTTTTCTTGGTCGCTTCGGTAAGCCTCCAAGTCGTCGAGCCGTTCCTGGAGTTGGCTCATCTTGTCCAGCCAATCGAGCTGTTCGCTCGGCTCGTCGACGAACGGATCGGCCTCCGCACCCGATTGTGGGTCCGTGAGCGGCGCGGGGTCCGCCCAGCCGTCGGGATCGACCGTCGCGCTCTCCTCCGCGGTAAGCCACGCGCCGTCCCCGATCCGCGCGGAGGAAGACGCCCCCGCGGGTTGGTGGCCACGAACGGGGGCTGGCAGGACGCGGTTCCCCTGGGCCCAAAGCGGCTGAGCAAACGCCAGCCCGAGCGCGACCGATGCCAGGAACTCACGACCAAGCACTCGAATCAAACCGTGGATCATGTTGACGCCTGAACGTGGGGTGACCAGTTAACCGTCACCATCGTCAA
>DITY01000076.1 GCA_002422955.1 Planctomycetaceae bacterium UBA6172 | reverse complement strand
TTCGCCATCGTCCCCTGGACTTCGAGCGGCGGCGTCTGGGCGGCCAGGCGAAGCGACTCCAGGACCGCGATCAGCGCATGGTCGTCGTTGCGAAGTTCGAGCTGCCGAATCGCGGTTTGGTGATGGAGCTCGGCCACGGTCATCGTCGCGTCGTGGGCTGCTCGCTCGGCTTTAATCCGCTGCCCCGTCGCGATCGATTCGGAGTCGATCGCGCGGGAGCGTTCCTGGGACATCCGCTCGCGGGCTTCGACCGCGTCTCGCCACAGCCAGGTCGCGGTGGCGAGCCCACCGGTCAGCGACAAACCGAGTGACGCGACCAGTCCCGCCAGCAGCGGTTGGCGGCGGCACCAGCCGCGCAAGTGGTCCCAGGCCGTCGGCCGCCGCGCCAGGACCGGCCGCCCTTGGCAAAACCGATCGAGGTCGTCGGCCAGCGCCGCGGCGGTGGCGTAACGCTCGGCCGGCTCGGGCGACATCGCCTTCCGGATGATCGTTCGCAGATCGCGGTGACAGCTGACATCCTCGGGCCAGGCCTGAGGCGTCCCCCGCAGAATGCATTCTAGCAAGGCTTCGCGGCTCGCCCCCACGAACGCCGGCAGGCGGATGACCAATTCGAAGAGCGTGACCCCCAGGCTGTAAATGTCGCTGCGATGGTCGAATCGTCCGCGCAGCGTCTCGGGGGCCGCGTAACGAAGCGTCCCGAGAAATTCTCCGGTGATCGTCAGCGACCCGTCGTCGTCGAGCGACCGGGCCAGGCCGAAGTCGGCAAGCCGAACGTCGCCGTTGCGATCAAGCAGCAGGTTCGACGGCTTGATGTCACGATGCAGCACGTGGTGTTCGTGGGCAAAGGCGAGAGCCCGGGCGATGTCGCCGCCGAGCTGGGCGATCCGTCGGGAGGCGTCGCCATAGCGGGGATGGAAGAGGGCTTCGAGAGGTGTTGTCGAATCCCCCGGGCTTGCCAGTCCGGACGCGGTCTCCTGACCGAGCTGCCCGGGTTCGGCAACGCGGAGGTCGCGGGAAGGGACCCCGTCTGGGGCGCGGCGGTCGACCGTGGGGCGCCGGATGAGCCCGGCCAGCGAACTCCCTTCGATCAACTCCATCGCGATGTAAGGGACCCCGTCCTCGGTCCCGGCGTCGTAAACCGAGACGATGTTCCAATGTTTCAGTTTGGCCGCGGTGAATGCCTCCTGTTGAAACCGCGCACGCCCGTCCGGATTGAGCGACGCGGCGAACGGGAGGACCTTGAGCGCGACACGTCGGCCGAGCGACTCCTGAACCGCTTCATAAACGATCCCCATCCCCCCGCGGCCGATCTCACGGACGATCCGATAATCGCCCAAACGGTCCCCTAAATGTCGCGGGGTCTCGTCCCTCGGGCTTGAACGCCCGTCGAAAGGCTCGCGGACCTTGGCGCTCGGTAGGCCGATCGCATCGGGCGGTAGTGGCTGCTCGTCTTGGGCCTCGACGAACACCCGTGCGATCGATTCCGCTGCCGCGGGAAAACGTCGCGAGTACTCGTCCTGCTCCGGAATTTGGCCGGCCGCGAAGCGGATCGCGACCTCCGTCGCCACCAATTCCTGCAGCGCCGCCTCGTGGCGGGCCGGTGGGAAGCGGGTCAGCGTCTCTTCGATCGTCCATGCCGAGGACGAACCCCAGCGGCGTTCGAACTCGCGGCAGATCCGGTCGAGGCGCAGCTGAAAATCGAATGAGGATTCGGAATCGGCGCGGTAGGCGGTCGGCATCGCCGGGGACCTTTCGGAAAGGGGGGCTCAGTCGACCTGACTCGGACGCAAACGGCTCCAGCGGTCGCGGATTTGCCGCGACATCCGCTCGACCGTCCGGCAGGTGTAACCGAGCTGATCGGCGATTTCCTCGTTGGTCAGCCCTTCCAACTTCCAGAGTACCACGGCGACCAACTCTTCGTCGGGGAGCGAGTCGATCAAAAACTGGCACTCCTCCGACATCGCCGCGATCAGGTGCGGGCCCTGGAGGTGGTCCTCCACCTGTTCGAGGTCGAGGTCGATGCGATGCGGGTTTGGTTTGCTCTGTTGATCACCGCGCCCGCCCCCCCGTTGGGCTGCCCTTTCATGCTTGAGCTGATCCGTCACGCGGCGTCGCGCGTGGAGTCGGAGCAGTGCCCAGAACTCGAACCGGTCATGGGGTGGTGAAAGCGGCGCGTCGCGCAGGGCCCGCGGCACGTCGTCGAAGGTGCTGACGGCGACATCCTCTTCGTCGCACACGCCCCGGATACCGGCCAGCTTTTGACGGGCCACGGCGAGCACGCGGCGGAAGTAACGATCCCAAATCTTGCGGATCGCCTCGTCATCGCCGGATTGAGCCTGTCGCAGCCAGCCCGAGACCGAACCCGGGTTCGCGGTTAAGTCGCCCGCGGACCGGGCGAAAGACGTCGACTGCGGCATACAAAACTTGAACCAAAATGGTGGTGGTGCGCAAAAAAGTAAAAATGTCTGTCGTTGTTTGATCGCTTTTGTCGTTTTCTATTTTTAGTGCAAGCCTTTGCGCTCGTCAAACTTCCCGCCTTCGTGCCGGGTCTGTTCCCACTATGGGGGTAGACATTGGCCCTGCGAATGCCGCCCGTCTGGTGGCAACCGCGCTGATCGAGTTCGTTTTCCGAACCCGAACCCAAGCTTCGGTCGGCGACCCCTACACCGGAGCGATCCGCACCCAGTTCAACCTTTTCGAACCGAAGTACCGTGGAGGTGTTCGTGTCGCCCTGGGTGATGTCGACGGCGATGGCATCGACGAGATCATCGCGGCCCCCGGTTCGGGACGGCTGGGCGAGATCCTCGTGTTCCGCCTCGACGGCACCCCGATGCCCGCCTACCGCACCGTCCCCTTCGGTGCCAGCTACAAGAGCGGTGTCGAGATCGCCGTCGGTGACGTCGATGGCGATGGGATCGATGACATCATCGCCTCGGCAGCCCGTGGCCCCGGTGACGTCCATGTCTATCGAGTAAACCGCGACGCCACAGACCCCGTCCCCGATACGCCGTCCCGCACCTTCCGCGCCTTCAACTCGAAGTTCAAGGGCGGGGCAACGGTCGCGGTGGCCGACATGGGGACCTTCAGCAACGGCTCCACGATCGATCGAAATGTCCAGGATGGCCGCGCCGAAATCATCATCGGCAGCGGCACGGGGATGTTGCCCCAGGTCCACGTTTACGACGTTTCCGGTTTGCCAACCGTCATCGACACGATCATCCCGATGACGTCGACGCCGAAGTTCCGCAATGGCGTCTCGGTCTCGGCCGGACGTTTCAACGCCGATACCATTCCCGACGNNCGACCTCGCCGCTGTTCAGCGTCGGGATCGATCTGGACGGCGACAATCGTATCGACGAGCTGTTCAACACCCAAGGAAATAACGGCACGCGGCCCTATCCCGGCCTCCGCATTACCGAGCCTGATGGCGACCTGATCAGTACCATCACTCAGCTCAACTTCAGCCAGCGAATCGCCGCTTCCGCGCCGCGGAAGTCCGACACGTTGGTCACGACGCCGACGGGCTTGCTGTACGACGATGTCGTGGTGGGAACCGGGGCCACGCCGTTGCTCGGCCAAACGGTCTCGATCCACTACATCGCCAGCTATCCGAACGGCACGGTGTTGCAGAACACCTACCTGACCGGTTTGCCGCTGAATTTAACCCTCGGCAACAGC
>DITY01000136.1 GCA_002422955.1 Planctomycetaceae bacterium UBA6172 | reverse complement strand
CCGCGCGGCGGAATCGAACCGGTGGCCGCGTTCGGGGGCCCAGGGGCCAGAGGCCTGAAAATGATACAGTTGTCCGGCGCCGATTCCTGGCACGAACAGACTCCAGACGTCGCCCCAGCGATCCTGATTGCGATCGAAATTGATCACCTCTGCCGGTTCACGGTCCGTAGGGCTGCTGTACAGCAACAATCGCATCGCCGTCGCCGATCGGCTGAAGACGGAGAATTGCGTGCCATTTTCGTGAATGGTGGCGCCGAACGGGACGGCGTAGGAAAATTGCAGCGATTGAGACGGCTGACGCATAAGCATGGGGCAGGTCCTTCCTTTCTCGATTGACCGTGAACGAGTCGGCGTTCTGGTTCGAATGGGTATCCGGCGAAATCCGCCTGGAAACCACACGATTGACGCTGGAACTCTACCACCCGGCTCCGATTGGCGGCGCGAAAACCGCTGCGAAGTCGCGGCGATTCGGGACGGGGCGATGCGACCCGTGCGGGTCGGGCAATCGGTTCGGAAAAGTCCTGGGTTGCGAGGTGTGCTACGGAAGTCGGTCGGGAAAACTGGTGGGGTTCAAGGTCCCCACCGCCCTCCGCGGGTTCTAGCATAACCACTTCGTCGATCTAAAGCTTACCGGGTTGTCAGCACGACGCTGAGTTACGATCATTCCCATTCAGAGATCGTCGTCGCGATCGGCTCGGTCGGCGCCTGGAATCGAGCTTCCCCGTTTCGCGCATGGCAGGCGTTCGACTCACCGCATCCCATCGCTCCGCCCCCAATCCCTCGCCGTTTCATGGCTTCCACCTACCGCGACGCTGGCGTTGATCTCGACATTTATGCCGAATCGATGGGGCGTCTTCCCGCGTTGATGCACCGGACATTCTGCCCCCGAGTGGTTCGGAATGACGGTGGCTTCGCGGGCCTGTTTCGCCTGGACTTCGACGGCCGGTTGTTCGCGCGGAATTACCGCGAGCCGATCCTGGTCAGCGGCACGGACGGCGTCGGCACGAAATTAAAAATTGCTCAAGTCACCGCCCGGCACGCGACCGTCGGCATCGATCTGGTTGCGATGTGCGTCAACGACCTGCTCTGCACCGGTGCCGAGCCGCTGTTTTTTCTCGATTACGTCGCGATGGGCAAGGACGATCCGGACCGTCTGGAGCAGATCGTCCGAGGGATCAGCGATGGCTGCATCCAGGCCGATTGTTCCCTACTGGGGGGTGAAACGGCGATCATGCCCGACATGTACAGCGCCGAGGACTATGACCTGGCCGGGTTTGCCGTCGGCGTCGTGGAACGCTGCAAGCTGCTGGACGGCAAGTCGATCGCGCCGGGCCACAAGTTGATCGGACTGGCATCCAGTGGGATCCACAGCAACGGTTTCAGCCTAGTCCGCAAGGTGCTCCGCGACCAAGGCTTGAACTTCGATTCGCCCGTCCCCGAGCTATCCGAACCGCTCGTCGACCTGCTGCTCCGGCCGACCCTGATCTACGCCGCGGCGGTCCGCGCGGTCCAGTCGAACTATCGCGTCAAGCAGGTAGTTCACGGCATCGCCCACATCACGGGGGGCGGGATCGCGGAAAACCTGGCGAGAATCCTGCACGGCAAAGTCGACGCTCGGATCGACGCCAGCAGTTGGGAAGTGCCCGAAATCTTCCGCTGGCTACAGCAGGTCGGTGACATCGAGCAGGCCGAAATGGAGCGGGTCTTCAACCTCGGGATCGGGATGGTGCTGGTGGTGTCGCCGTACTACTCCCCCAGCATCCTGGGACGTTTGGGAGAGATCGGTGTCCGCGCTTTCGAGATCGGCGAAATCACGGCCGGCAGCGGAGAGGTTATCCTGGTGTAGGTGAAGCGATCCCAGCGCGTGGGACACTCACCGCTTGCCGAGCTTCTCACACCGGGTGCCCCTTGGTTTCACGCTCCGCCGCCTCGCGATCCACGTCCCCCTTCGCCGTAACGCTGATCGCCGCGTTCCTGGTCGCTACGCCAACTTCCTGGGCGATCGATTTCGAAGCCGACGTCGCTCCGATCCTGGAAACCCATTGCCTCGCCTGTCACCATGCCGACCAGGCCGAAGGTGACGTGCGATTGGACCTGCTGGCGGAGGCCGCCGCGCACCTCAGCCCCGGCGACCCCGACGCGAGCCAATTGCTCCAGCAGGTCAGCGGCCCCGAGCCGGCGATGCCGAAGAAGGGCGCGCCGCTGACGGCGGCCCAGGTCGAAACCTTGCGGCAGTGGATCGCGTCCGGTGCCGATTGGCCGGAGGGACGCGTGCTCCGCGACAATCCCGTCCGCGACCTGGACTGGTGGAGCCTGCTGCCGATCAAGATCACGGCACCGCCGGTCGCTGGCGACCCACACGCCCCGACCCATCCCGTCGATGCGTTCCTCGATGCGAAGCTGGCCGAAAAGGGCCTCGTTGCCAATGGCCCTGCCGATCGGTTAACGCTGCTCCGCCGCTTGACCTTCGATCTGACCGGTTTGCCGCCGACGGCCGAGCAATTGGCCAAGTTTTCGCTCGATCGTTACGACGAGATGGTCGACGAATTGCTCGCGTCGCCCGCATTCGGGGAGAAATGGGCCCAGCATTGGCTCGACTTGGCGCGGTATGCCGAAACGCATGGATACGACAAGGACAAGCTGCGGAATCGGGCCTGGCCGTACCGCGATTACGTCATCCGCAGCTTCAACAGCGGCAAACCGTTCGACCGGTTCGTGAAGGAACAGATCGCTGGCGACGTGCTGTATCCGGGCGAACCGGATGGGGTGCTCGGCCTCGGCTTTCTCGCCGCAGGCCCCTGGGATTTCATCGGGCATGTCGAAGTCGGCGAAGGCAAGATCGATGGCCGCATCGCCAAGCACCTCGACCGCGACGAGATTCTCGCCGCGGTATTCAACGTCTTCACCAGCACCACGGTCCAGTGCGCTCAGTGTCACCATCACAAGTTTGACCCGGTGAAGATGGAGGACTATTACCGGTTGCACGCGGTGTTCGCGGCGGTCGACCGCGCAGACCGTGTCTACGAAGGCTTGTCGGCCGAGCAGCAACGGGAGCGCGACGAGTTGACCCGATCGCTGCAAGAATTGCGCGGACAACGGGACGCGATCGAACGAGAGATCGGGCAAGCCGTCGCCGAGCGTCTGGGGGACCTAGCCGAAACGTTGGCCCGACGCGAAACGCAGCGGAAGACCGACCCGCCGCCGCAGTACGGCTGGCACAGCAACATCAGTCTCGACCCGACGGCGGCCAAGTGGGTTCAGGTCGACCTTGGCCAATCCCACGCGATCGCCCAGATTCGGTTGATCCCCGCCTTCGACATGTTCGGCGGCATTGGGGCCGGCTTCGGATTCCCACCTGAGTACCGCGTCGACGTGTCGAACGATGGCGAGTTCAGCGAATCGGCGACTCGCCGCGTGTTCGAAGTCAACGATGCGAGCCCGGTGCTGGGCAGCGGACGCGATGTGCTGATCGATGTCGCCGGTGAACCGTTCCGCTTCATCCGCGTGACCGCAACCAAGCTGGCCGAGCGTCAGAACGACTACATCTTTGCCTTGGCCGAGTTACAAGCGTTCGCCCCGGGCGGTACGGACACGTCGGGCGATGTCGGCGTGAATCGCGCGTTGGGGGCCGCGGTGACGTCGCTGGATAGCATCGAAGCCGGTCCTCGCTGGGGCCGCGTGAATCTGACCGACGGTATCTATCATCGCGAGCTCGACGATCCGCAGGCCCTCGCCGAGCTATGGCAGCTGCGTGACCAGCGGGCCCGGATCGAAGCCGAGGCGCGGACGCCCGAGCGGAGGACGCGGACGGAGCAGTTGAGCGCGCAGATCCGCGAGCACGAATCGCGGATCAACGCCTTTCCGGTCGGTCAGCTCGTCTACGCCGCGGCCACCCAGTTCGACGCGCAGGGGCAATTGCGGCCGACCTCGGGAGCTCCTCGCCCGATTCACAAGCTGCTCCGGGGCGATATCGGCTCCCCCGCCGAACTGATGCAGCCCGGCATGCCGCCGCTCTGGCCGGGGGCGGCGGCGGAGTTTGAAATCAGCGACTCGGTGACGGGTGAGGCCGAGGGGTTGGCCCGCGCCCGCTTGGCCGAAGCGATCGCCAGCCCCGACAACCCGTTGCTGTGGCGGAGCGTTGCCAACCGCGTCTGGCAATGGACCTTCGGCAGCCCCTTGGTCGGCACGCCGAACGATTTCGGCCGGATGGGCATGACTCCGACGCATCCGGAGTTGCTCGATTACCTGGCAGGCCAATTGCGTGATTCCCCTGACAAGTCGCTGAAAGGTTTGATCCGGCTGCTGGTAACCAGCGAAGCTTATCAAAGGTCGAGCGAACTGCATCCGGTGAACGCACAGATCGATGCCGACAACGCCTACCGCTGGCGCGCCAATCGCCGACGCTTAACGGCCGAGGAGTATCGCGATTCGATGCTGGCGGTCAGCGGCCGCTTGCGACTGGAGGAGCGCGGCGGCCCGAGTTTTCAGGATTTCGTGATCGAGAAGCCGGAGCACTCGCCGCACTACGAGTATCACCTGCACAATCCCGATGACCCCGCAGCGCATCGCCGCAGCGTCTATCGCTTCGTGGTCCGTTCGCAACCCCAGCCGTTCTTGACCGCCTTGGACTGCGCCGATCCCTCGCAGAGCGTCGCCGCCCGCGACGAGTCGACCACGTCGCTGCAGGCGCTGGCCCAGTGGAACAATCGACTGGTGGAGGCGATGTCGCGAGCCCTTGCGGAGCGATTGGCCCAAACCGACGACCCGCTCGACTACGCCTTTCGCGTCGCGCTGGGCCGCGCACCCGACGCCAGCGAACGCGAGGTGCTCGACGAACACCTGCAGCAACACGGACCAGCCAGCCTAGCGCGAGTGATCTTCAACCTCAACGCGTTCGTTTATCTCGACTGAGTCACGAATAATCTCTCGCTGGGTTAGNNCTCGCCAAGAGTTTCGGCCGCAACTCCGGTCCCAGTCACTTCTTGGGCGGTGCCAGGGCGGGGGAGGTCTCGGAAATCTCGGCGGTCGGCGTGGCGTCGGCTTCGAGATCGCCCAGGGCGTATTGAATCCCGTCCAGCATGTGGGTCAGGATCACCGGGTTCATGAACGTGTCCTCGCGGTGACCGAAGTTCGTGTAGAACACGCGTCCCTCGCCCGCTTTCCGCAACCAGGAAACCGGGACCTCGCGCGGCCCGTCGTTGATCTGTTTCAGAACCTCGTCTTGGTTCATGTCCAAGCTGACCAGCAACCG
>DITY01000170.1 GCA_002422955.1 Planctomycetaceae bacterium UBA6172 | reverse complement strand
ATCGCAGCCGCCACCGGCCAACCCGCAGCAACCGGTGCTGCCCAGCAATTACCTGCCCCAGCACCCCTTTCACCACGGCCACCCCGGTTTGCGTGACGAGGTCGCGGTGAGCGGTGTCTGGGAGCGGCGCGACGAACGGACGATCCGCAACGAATTAGGACGGGAGTTCGCTTGCAGCGAGAACATCGACATCCAGATCGGTCGTGTGCTGGCGAAGCTCGACGCGCTGGGCGAACTCGACAATACCTACATCATCTACACCGCCGACCACGGCATCGCGATCGGTCGGCACGGGTTGCAGGGGAAGCAAAACCTGTACCAGCACACCTGGCGCGTGCCGTTCCTGGTCAAGGGTCCCGGCATCGAACCGGGCAGTCGTGTCGAAGGGAACATTTATCTGCTCGATCTGCTCGCCACCCTCTGTGACTTGGCTGGGATCGACACGCCGGCGACCAACGAAGGGCTCAGCTTCAAGCCGGTGCTGACAGGTCAACGCCCGGCGGTCCGCGATGTGGTCTACGGCGTCTACAACGGCGGGACCAAACCGGGGATGCGGTCGGTGAAGCAGGGCGATTGGAAGCTGATCAAGTACGACGTGATGAACGGCGAGATGCGTCAAACGCAGCTGTTCAATCTCCGCGATAACCCGGATGAGTTGCTGATCGATCACCACGCCCCGGAAGTGATGGCGTTGAGCGGCGTTCGGCCGACGGCGGATCAGGTGAACTTGGCCGACGACCCACGGCATGCCGAGAAGCTGGCGGAGATGGAAGCGTTGTTGCTGGCGGAAATGCGTCGCCTCGACGATCCCTGGCGGCTGTGGAACCAGCCTGACGATGGGGTAGTCCCGCCAGCTGACGGGCCGTTGTCCGGTCAGGGGCGACCCCGCCGACAAAAATCAAACTAAGGCCCTCTGAGAGGATTTCGAAATGCTCGTCAAGTTCTGGTCGGTGCTGGTGCTCGCGCTGGCGGTGGTGCCGGTTGCCTTGGGACAGTTCCCCGCGGCCGCCGCGGGGAGTCGGCCCAATGTGATCTTGATGATGGGCGACGATCATGGCTGGGAGGAGACCGGCTACAACGGTCACCCGCACGTGAAGACGCCGGTGCTGGACGAAATGGCCGCCACGGGGCTGAACCTGAGCCGGTTCTATGCCGCGCACCCCAGTTGTTCGCCGACGCGGGCGAGTTTTCTGACCGGTCGGCATCCGAATCGGATGGGGACGTTCGCGCCGGGCTGGTCGTTCAGGCCGGAGGAAATCACGCTCGCGCGGCTGGCTCACCAAGCCGGTTATCGCTGCGGGCATTTCGGCAAATGGCATGTCGGCCCGGTCAAGGCGAGCTCGCCGACCAGTCCCGGCGCGATGGGTTTTGACGAATGGGTCTCGCACGACAATTTCTTCGAGCTCAACCCGTCGCTGTCGCGAAATGGCGCAGCCCCCGAGGTCATTCCCGGAGAAAGCTCCGCGATTCTGGTCGACGAAACGCTGCGGTTCATCGACGCCGCCGCGCAGCAAAATCAACCGTTCTTGGCCGTGGTCTGGTTCGGCTCGCCGCACGAACCTTACATGGGGCTGCCCGAAGATCTCGCGCTCTACGATGACCTGCCGGCGAAGTACAGCAAGCCCGTGAAGTTGACATCCGTTGCGACCGGCGGCACGGTCACGCGGCCGCAAGGCGAAGTGCTGCGGGAACGGTACGCCGAGATCACCGCGATGGATCGGGCGATCGGTAAGTTGCGACAGCAGCTCGCGGCCCGCGGGCTGCGCGACGACACGCTGCTGTTTTACTGCGGCGACAACGGCACGTCCGCGGACGGGGCGTTGGGGGAACCGCATCGCGGGGTCAAGGGGCAGGTCTATGAGGGGGGCGTGCTCGTGCCCGGCCTGGTCGAATGGCCGGCGCGAATCACGCAGCCACGAACCGCCACCGTTCGCGCCTCGACCAGCGACCTCTTGCCGACGCTGTGCGCGATCCTCGATCAGCCACTGCCGAACCGGCCGCTCGATGGCATCGATCTCAGCGGAGTCTTGGATCGCGACGTTCCGGAGCGTCCCAGCCCGCTCTATTTTTGGGAGTACTCGACCACGGAGCTGATGCGGTCCGATCCGCGTCCGTACCTCGATCCCGCGGCACAAACCGGAACGACGCCGCTGGTGAAGTTGATGGCGGGGAAAGCGACTCGCGATTTCACGAACTTCCATCAGCCGGCGATTCGCGAATCGGATTTCATCGGTCCCCGAGCCATCATCGACGGACGCTTCAAGTTGGTGTTGCACGAGACCCGCAACGGGACGGTTCGTCGGGAACTGTTCGACCTCGAAGCCGATCCCGGGGAGACGACCGATCTGCTGGATCAACAGCCGGACGTCGCGGAATCGCTGCAAACCAAACTCCGTGCTTGGCAACAATCGGTTCTGCAAAGTCTCAGCGGCGCGGACTACTGAGCGTCGCGCGTCCTCCCCAGCCGTCATGCATGCAGGCCTGGGTATACTCCGATTTCGTTCCTCATCGCTATTACCTGTCGTGGGCCTGGATCATGAAAACATTCCCTGTCGCCTTGGTCGTGATGGCATTAACTGTGGGGGCGTGTGTTGACTCAGCCTGCGTCGGCCGAGTTTCGGGGGCTGAGGCCCAGCGGCCGAACATCGTGTTCGTGATGGCCGACGACATGGGCTGGGGTCAAACCGGCTACCGCAATCATCCGATCTTGAAAACGCCGCACCTCGATGCGATGGCCGCTCAGGGGTT
>DITY01000290.1 GCA_002422955.1 Planctomycetaceae bacterium UBA6172 | reverse complement strand
ATCGCGGTCATCAACGCGTCGATCACCACAACCATTTCGATATCGGCCATGACCGACTCGGTACCGACCGTGTCGAAGTCGCACTGCACGAACTCTCGATAGCGACCTGCTTGGGTGTTTTCGCCGCGCCAAACTGGCGCGATGTGATAGCGTTTGAACGGGGTCTTTAAATTGCTAACGTGCTGGGCGGCAAAGCGGGCCAGGGGGACCGTCAGGTCGAATCGCATCCCGACTTCGCGGCCCCCATTGTCGGTGAAGTGATACAATTGGCGGTCGGTTTCGTCGCTGCCTTTGCCGGACAAGACCTCGAGATATTCCAGGGCGGGGGTGTCGATGGGGGCGTAACCGAACGAGCGAAAAGTCTTCCGAGCGGTTTCCATCAATCGCTCGCGCGGGATCATTACTTCCGGCAAATAATCGCGAAAACCCTTAAGTGTTCGCGGCGTAATCAGCGATCGATTCAACTTCGGCGTGTCCACAATTCGGGGGAGGTGCGACCAGGGTGAAGGACATCACGGCGGTCTCGACAAGGGTCGAACGTTAGCATAGGTGGGCCGGTACGGGTAGTCGCAACCGCTCGCACGCCGTTTTAGCTAATGATATCACGGCGATTTTTCACGTAATCCCAGAGGACGAACCGGTCGAGATCCTTGCCGCTCGTAAAGAACACCCTGCCCCGGGTGCTTTCGGCCAAGCGGTAGGCGAAGCGGATATCTTCCTCGCTTTGAGACCAACTGGGGATCAGGAACAGATTGATGGTGATCCCTTCCCGCATGCAGAGGGCCCCTTCGCGCATCGTCGCTTCTTCCGTCCTGGGATGCGGCGGATACAGCATGAAGAGCCAATTGTCTTCGAAATGCGCGGTCGGCAGACCGTCGGTGATCAGGACGATTTGGCGATTGGGGGTGTCGGTACTGGCGAGGTGTTGACGGGCCAGGCGAAGCGAGTGCTGGATGTTGGTGAAGTGCGGGTGAACCAACGATTCGCTGATGTCGTCGCGGCTCATGTCGGCTTTGAGTTGCACCCAGGGGTCATGGATGGTGACCGGCTTGGGCATCATCTGAACGATCTCGCCGGGGGCCCGTAATTTGGCGAACGTGTACATCTCGATGAACTTCAGGAAATCACCGGGATACTCGGTGTTGATCAATCCCTGCAGCGCCAAGGCCATTCGTTTGACATGAATGTATTGGCCGGAATGACGCATCGATCCGCTCATGTCCATGATCACGCATGTTGCGCATTTGGGGTGATTACGAGTTTTGTGAACCACCAAATCACGACTGCTGAGACGTATCGGCTGATCATCTGCCTGTCGCAGCATCGCGTTGATGACAGACTGGGTCAGGTCCAGATTGGCAACGCTATCGCCGAATTCGTAAGGTTTGGTCTGCTGCAGTTCGACCGCCCCTTCACCGGCTACTTCGCTCGGGTGTCGGCCGCTCCGTGAGGCCTGTAATTCACCAAAGATCCGGCCCAGCAAGCGACCTTGGAAAATTTTGTAGGCCTGGGGGGTGAGACGAAAGCCGCCGCGCTGGTCGCTTTCCAGTCCCTGCCGCTCTGCCTGTTCTCGAAGCAGGTTTTCGACCTGTTGCCGCATTTCTTCCAGCTTTTCCAGGTCACCCGGTTGGGCGAACTCGCTGAGCATATCCATGTCGACGATCGCTAATTGGGCATTTTTGGAGGCCTCCTCCAGTTGGCGAAGGAGTTCGTCGATTTTCTCCAGCTCCTCCTTGACCGCCAACGCCTCGGGCACGGTCATCGCAGTCCGTCCCGTGAAACTGTACTTGGTGATCAGTTCCTGGATCTGGTGCTTTTCCACCATCCGTTCGTTGACCTGCAATAGACCGACCGCGAAGGGCCCCTGGTCGTTGTCAGCGCGATACCACAATCGCTCGATTTCATACGGCTGTTCTTCGCGAACGGCTCGTTCGAAGCGGTCTCGCAGTTGCGGGGGGACCGACAGCCCTTTCGCGGCTTTGGCCAAGGCTTTTCTCGCCCGCTTCTCGACGCTCGAGGTCTCGTAAGTTTCCAAAATCTTGCGCTTGCGTTGCTCCAAGGTCTCGCGGAGTTGGTCGAGCGTCGGACCCAAGCCCGAGATCTGGCTGGGGTCCAAGCGGATGGCCCGGGCCAGTTCCTCCTCCGTGAACTCTCGAAAATCTCCATACGCCAACGCGTGCTCGAATGCCGGACTCACCAGATCGGGGGGGGGCTGCGTGGGGCTTGGAAAACTGCTCGGATCGTACTTCTGGTAAGCGTGAATGACGCCACCGTAGGGGGATGCCATCGAAAATTGTTCCGAGAGGGGGTCCGGCTGATACCGGCTGAGCGAAGGGGAAATGACAATGCGGCCTGACCGAGAACGGGATAGCTGAGGGTTTCTCAGGGCACAGCGGGGTGGCTGAGTTTCCTACGAAAAAAATCGACCATCGAATCGGCCGTCCGAGGATCTAAGAACGTCAGGAGGTGACCTTGTGCCTCAAACGCCAGAAACTCGCTGGCGACACCCACGTCTCGCTGGGCTTGATAAAGCGATCGGCTGCACTGAGCAGGAACGATTGAATCTTCGAGTCCATGAATGAACAGTGTCGGGACGTCGCCGGCCGAGGCGTGGGTCAGGGGTGACGCCGCGACGTACACCTCGGGGATCTGTTGTGGGCTGCCGCCTAGAAAAAAAGCCAGGCCTCCCTGGAGCCCCAGCAGGTCACAAGGAGGCCCTCCGGCACAGATTGCGGCTGGTTTGAGCGAATTGTGCAGTCGCAGGTCGTCGACGGGCCACAGGCTGGTTGCGGCTTGTGTTTCGATGGATTCATCGACCAGAGTTCCGATCAAGCAGGCCAAGTGACCACCGGCGCTGTAACCGAATATGCCGATCCGCTGGGGATCGATCCCCAAGGACTCGCTGTGGTCGGACACCCACCGAATTGCGGTACGGACATCATCGACTTGGGCTGGGAACTTCCATCGTGGTGCGAGTCGATAGTCGATCGAGACCGCCACAAAGCCATTGCGGGCGAGCCGGAGGGCGTAGCCACCGAGGGCCTTCCTTGAACCGCTGGACCAGGCGCCACCATGAATTAGCAAAATCACGGGACTCCCCGTCTCGGATGACTTCCGGACGACTGGCGAATAGATATCGCAGTGAAGTTCAACCGCTTCGGGAGGGTTAAAAACCACGCCGGTCTCGATTTTCACCTCGAATGCGGTGGTCGAGTCGACGGCCAGGGCTGAATCGGCAAGGAACAGGCAAGCGGTCACCGTCGATGCCAACACCCACGTCAGGGCTCTGATCGAACGCCCAGGTCGGAATGCGACGACTGGGTAGGCTGGGCCGTCAGAATAAACATTGAGCCGGCCCGGCTGTGTCAAATTGGATTGGTCGATCATCTTTTCAAACTTGCGAGGCGGAATCTCGGCCGAAGCCATCCGCTGCCGGATTGCCTCCCAACGCCCTATAGTATCCTGCAGTGCCAAGCTGGTCTCGGATTGCGAGGCCGCGGTAACAATCGCTCCGGCGGGGGGCGACCGAGGCGACCCGGACCATAACCATCGATTTTACCGGAAAGGTGCATGTCGAGTCAGTTCAATACGGTTCCTGAAGCGGTGGATGCGATCGCCCGAGGGGAGGTTGTCATCGTGGTCGACGCGGAGGATCGCGAGAACGAGGGTGACTTCATTTGTGCTGCGGAGAAGGTCACGCCGGAGACGATCAATTTCATGCTCGGTGGCCGAGGACAGTTGTGCGTTTCGATCTTTCCAGACGCCTGTCACCGGTTGGACCTGGCTCCGATCGTGATGCAAAACGACGCCCCGCTGAAAACCGCCTTCCTGACCCCGGTCGATATCCGCTCGGCGAGAACGGGAATCACCGCCGCCGAGCGCAGTGAGACGATTCGACGCCTGGCCATGCCGGATAGCCAAGCGGACGATTTTGTCCGGCCCGGACATGTCTATCCCCTGTTGGCCAAAGAGGGTGGGGTTTTGCGTCGTGCAGGTCACACGGAAGCCGCGGCGGATCTAGCCAAAATGGCGGGGCTGCAGCCTGCGGGGGCGCTTTGCGAGATCCTGGCGTCCGACGGCGATCGGGCGACTCGAGACGAATTGCTCGAGATTGCTAGCCGAAATCAACTCAAGATCATCAGCATCGAACAACTCATCGCTCATCGCCGGGTCAGTGAAAAGTTGGTGAGTCGCGCCGCATCCGCCGAATTGCCGACGCGGTACGGGGAGTTCACGATCCGCGTCTATTCGGTCCGTTTCGAGGACCAAGAACCGATCGCGTTGGTCATGGGCGATCTGCTGGCCCCCGGCCCAGCGCCGCTAGTGCGGATGCACAGCAGTTGTTTTACAGGCGATTTGATCGCGTCTCTCCGCTGTGATTGTGGCGATCAGTTGCAGTTGGCCTTGAAACGGATCAGTGACGAGGGACGCGGAGCGTTGATCTATCTGCCCCAAGAAGGTCGGGGAATCGGGCTTGCCCAAAAGGTCCGGGCGTATGCCCTGCAAGATAATGGTATGGACACGGTCGAAGCCAATCACGCTTTGGGGTTCAAGGCGGACATGCGAGATTACGGGGTTGGCCTGCAAATTCTGAAGGATTTGGGGCTGAGTGAAGTCCGGCTGTTGACCAATAATCCGAAGAAAACCGAAGCGTTCAACCTTCGTGGTTTCGATTTGAAGGTAGTCGACCAGGTCCCGATCTTGCCGCCCGTAAACGTACACAATGTCCGCTATTTGGAAACCAAACGGACCAAGATGGGGCATCAGCTTCCCGAACCATGAGTCGATCCGAGCCCCGAATCGAAACGACCGGCGAGCAATCGTGTCCTGCTCCTGATCAAGGCCTACAGGCGATCACCGAAAGGAGTCCCGGCGGCACCCCTAATCGAGTCGCGATTTTGGGCGTCGGACTGTTGGGCGGGTCGTTCGGTCTAGCAATCCGTCGAAATTATCCGGCATCCCGAGTGATCGGCTTTTCACGAACCCGCTCCTCGCGCGACGCGGCATTGCTCCGAGGCGCCGTTGACGAGGCGACCGATGACGCCCGATCGGCGTGCCGGGATGCGGATCTGGTTGTGGTGGCGACCCCGGTCGACCGCATCGCCGAGTTGGCGATTGTCGCCGCGGAAGTGAGTCGACCCGACGCCATGGTGACCGACCTGGGAAGTACCAAGGCCGAAATCGTTAAGGCTGTCGAGGCGGATAGGCTCGCCCGTGGCAAGTATGTCGGTGCCCACCCGATCGCGGGGGGGGAAAGGACCGGAGCGGAGCATGCTCGGGAGGACCTGTTTCGAGGCCGGCCGGTGGTACTGACGCCAACCTCGAAAACGGA
>DITY01000233.1:6738-11475 GCA_002422955.1 Planctomycetaceae bacterium UBA6172 | reverse complement strand
CGTGACCCTCAATTGGCCTGGTATGCGTTTTCGACATTGGAACAACTGGGCGCGGTGCTGTACGTCCAGAAGTTCGTCCCGCCGGGGGGACGCGACATTCGCATGTTGGTCATCGGCGACGAGGTCGTGGGAATCCGCCGCACGAACGACCACGATTTCCGCACCAACGTGGCGATCGGCGGTCAAGCCCGAGCGATCCGTTTGGAAGCCGCAATGGTCAACATGGCGAGACAAATCGCCGACCAGATGGCCCTGAGCATCGGTTCGGTCGACTTGATCGATTGCCCGACCCATGGTCACGTGGTGGTCGAGGTGAACGCGGTCCCTGGATGGAAAGGGGCGCAAAGTTGCCTCGATTTCGACTTGGCCGAATCCATGATCCGATGCCTGATCTCGAAGGGATGCCCGTGAGCCAATCGCCACTGGCCAGCGATTCCACTCGCCACAACATTGCCACCCGACTGAGCCAGTGGGCCAAGCGATTGCCGGGCGGCATCGCGATCGCCGAACCCTCCGGACCGGTCCGGCGAGATTCGACCCGTTCCTACCGGCTGACAACCTTCGAGCAACTCGATCGGGAAAGCGACGAGATCGCCCGCGGGTTGCTGCTGTGGGGCGTCCGCCCCGGAGCACGACTGGTCATGCTGGTCCCGTTCGGCGCGCGATTCATCGGACTGACCTTTGCGTTGCTCAAGGCGGGGGTCACCGTCGTCCTGATCGATCCGGGCATGGGACGCAAGCACCTCGTCAACTGCCTGGCCGACGCGCAACCGGACGGCTTTGTTGGCATTCCCAAGGCCCAAGCGATCCGGGCGGTGCTGCGCCATCGCTTCCCCAAGGCTCGCTGGAACGTGACCGTGGGGAGACGGTGGGGTTGGGGCGGTCGAACGCTAACGCAAATCACCCAACTCGGCAGGGAGTCTTGCGAGCTCGCGTTGCCGCATGTCCAGCCATCCGACCCCGCCGCCATCATCTTCACCACGGGTAGTACCGGGCCACCCAAAGGGGTCGCGTACACCCACGGCACGTTCCAGGCGCAGGTCGATCTGATCCGTAGTCGCTACGACATTCACCCAGGGACTCGCGACTTGGCCTGCTTCCCCTTGTTCGGGCTGTTCGACAACGTGATGGGAGTGACGACGATCATCCCCGACATGGACCCGACACGTCCGGCCGATGTCAATCCGCAGCGACTGCACGAGGCGGTCAGCCAATGGGAGATCGATCAGGCGTTCGGCTCTCCCGCGCTTTGGCATCGCGTGGTGACTTGGTGCCAGGAGACCGGCCAAACCTTTCCGACCCTGCGGCGAATCTTGTCGGCGGGGGCTCCGGTACCGGCCGAGACGCTCAGGCAGTTGCGCCAGTTCGTTCATCCCGATGCCGAGATCATGACCCCGTATGGCGCGACCGAGGCGTTGCCCTTGGCGTCGATCGAATCGCGGGAAGTGATCGCCGAAACCGGCCCGGCCACGGCCAAAGGACGCGGTGTTTGCGTCGGCACCCGATTCGATAGCATCCGTTGGCGGGTCATCGGAATCGAAGACGGTCCGCTCACGTCGATCGATCAAATTACCGAGTTGCCCGCGGGGCGGATTGGCGAGTTGATGGTCGCTGGCCCGGTCGTCACGGAACGTTACGTCGTTCGCGATGATCAGAATTCGCTCCACAAAGTAGCCGACGGCGAGACCATCTGGCACCGCATGGGCGATGTCGGCTACCTCGACGAACGCGACCGATTCTGGTTCTGTGGCCGCAAGGGCCAGCGGGTGACCCAAGGGTCGAAAACCTGGTTCACCATCCCCTGCGAAGCGATCTTCAACGCCCACCCGGCGGTCTATCGGAGCGCCTTGGTCGGGCTCGGACCGCCAGGCCAGCAAACGCCGGTCTTGCTGGTCGAGCCCCATGCGGCGGCGCGCCCCAAAACCCGTGAAGCCGAGACGCGACTACTGACGGAATTGCGAGACCTAGCGGCACGCAGTCCGTTGACACGACGGGTTGAGGATATCCGAATTTACCCCCGCCGGTTGCCGGTCGACATTCGCCACAACAGCAAGATTTTCCGCGAGAAATTGGCGATTGAAATTCGCGACCAACCCAAGCCCAAGACGTAATCGCCGTCCGCACGAGCGGAAACTTCAGCCCCGGCCGCGCCAGTCGGGAGCCCCGTGCCCCCGTGATTGGCGGTCGATTCCTAAGCAGGCCAAACGGGCATGGGCGTCGCCTTCTCGAAATCGGTCTCGCCGACGAATAGACAGCCCGCGTTGGGGGATTGGGCCAATCGGCTTGCTGTCATGTGCTCGACCGCGGTTGTGATCACCAAAACGACCCGTCCGTCACAGCCGATCAGATTGGGACAGGTGTTTTGGGGTGAGCCCGGAGTCCGCCAAACCGTCATCAACGCCCCGGTCGTCAGGTCATATAGCCTGGTCTCACCATCGCCCGCGGCAGTCGGATGGAACATCGAAATGATCAGCCCCTGGCCGTCGGGCGTCAAAATCGCGCCGTCGGGAACCGCCGGATCCGCGGTCAAGTCCAGCAAGACCNNCCGCGATACAGATACAAACCGGCCTTCTTGGTTTTGAACTCCAAATCCTTGGTGCCAAAGATCAGGTTGTCTTCCCAGATCATGCCATCGTTGATGATCGTGTTGTCGACATCCGCGTCGACCGTGTCGCAGAAAACGGCCCAACTGCCGGTCTGGGGGGTGAATCGACCGAGTGATCGCTCGAGCCCGATAACGAAACTGAGGTCATCATCACAGGGAAATGCGAATCCTGGCCGTCCGGGCAGATCGAACGACTGGTTTCTGACCCCGTGTGTTTCCTCCTCGGCAAAGGTCAACAAGTTCAGCGAGCCGTGTGTCGCCGTCAGCCCGTGCTGGATCCCAACCCAGCTCAACTCTCCGTTGCGGTGGGTCGGGTACGGTCCTTCAGGAAGAAATCGCAGAGCCTCACTGGGGGGACGAAACAACATGCGGGCGGTGCGGTAGTCAACCATAGCCGAGCGGAAATCCACGAGAGGGGAAACGGTAAAGGAAATCGTGATCGTGGCGTGGCGTGGCGAGGCCGAGTCCGGTCAATCGAGTTTCGGCCGAACAACATCCTTCGCCAAGCCGACCTTCTCGAGGGTTGCGATCACCCACCACGACATGTCGAACTCCCACCACCGATGCCCATGCATCGCCGAGCGGGGCTGGGCGTGATGGTTGTTGTGCCAACCCTCGCCATGCGAAAACAACGCGACCAACCAATGGTTGCGGCTGTTGTCTCGAGTCTCGTAATTGCGATAGCCGATCACGTGGGTCACCGAATTGACCGCCCAGGTGCCATGGAGCACAAACACGGTGCGCACGGCCACGGCCCACACATACCAACTGGCCGCAAAACGAACCGCCTCGGCGGCCGATCCGCCAACCAGGTAGCCGTAGATCCCGCCAGCGAGGGTAATCAAGGCCGCGTGCGCCACGAAGACGAAGAACCAACCTCGGTACCGCTCCAACTTCAGATAAAACGGATCCCGCAACAAATCTCGGACATACCGCTCGTAGTGGCTTGTGCTGTCCAAATCACGATGCCGACAAACCACCCAGCCGACATGCCCCCACAAAAAGCTGGCTAGCGGCGAGTGGGGGTCGGGCTGATGGTCGCTGTGTTGATGGTGCATCCGGTGGATGGCGACCCACCGCGCCGGACTATCTTGCAGATTGCAGATACCCAAAATCGCAAATGTGTGTTCGAGCCAACGCGGGCAGGTAAAGCCGCGGTGCGTCAGCAAGCGGTGGTAACCGACCGTAATGCCTAGCATCCCGAAGAAAAAATGGCCCAGGATCGCTAAAATCACGCCCGACCAAGTAAACAGATAGGGCACGAACGCCAGCAGCGCAGCCGCGTGGATCAGGATCAGAACCGCGGCGTAGGACCAAACAATCTTCAACGGCTGCGTCGCTTCCGGCAGCGGTATCCTTTGCGGATCACGCCCGGTCGTTCCCATGTCGTTCGGCCCCAGCTCCGCCTCGTCAGTCTGAGCGGAGGGCTTGGTCTCGTCGGTGATGGTCGACATGCTGACTCACGTGGGGATAGCGAACGGGGTCAAGATTTGGGTCGGGCAACAGGAGTTTAATCGGCAAGGTCGGTTCGACGCTGCGCCAGCGAGAGCCGAAGAAACATAATTGATCACCCGATAACCGTATCGGTAAAGCGAGACGTCCAGGTTTACCCAGCAAAGACGATCGCGACCAAACGCCCGATCGAACCAGCGAAAACCACCCAAAAGAACTACACTCAATCCGTCCACTGGAGGGAAACATCGACACAAGCACCACACCACATAGGGGGGTCGTGATCATTTCCCCTCGCTCGCCCAGCGTTTCATCAATTCGATATTCCGCATGATGACCTGCTCGGGTTCGCCATCACGGCCCCCCAAGTAGACCGCCATGTCGCTGTCGTACATCGCTTCGCTCTCGGTGCCGCGGTCGATCGTCACCTCGATCCACTGGTCAAGCCTTTGGCGCATCGCCCGCAGGGTGTCCTGGTGAGCCGCCTCACCAGCCAGATTCGCGACCTGCCAGCGGTCCTCGGTCCAGCGATACAATTCCTCCGCGGGGCGGGAGGCTCGGAACAGCAATTCTTCGGCGAGCGGATCGAGTTTGCCGGATTGGTGCAGCGACCGCAGCGATTGCAAAATCGACTTGCCATCCTTGTAGGCGCAGGGTTGCAGTAGCGGACGGTCGGGATA
>DITY01000233.1:0-6632 GCA_002422955.1 Planctomycetaceae bacterium UBA6172 | reverse complement strand
CCCCGAACGACGAGCGGGATATGAGTTCCTTCGTCGTACAAGAATTGCTTGCCCCGCGCGTGGCTGATCCCATGATCGGTCATGAAAATCACTAAGGTCTGGTCCAAGAGCCCCTCGGATTCGAGCCGCCGGATCACCCGGCCGACATAGTCATCGGTGAAACGGACCGAATCGAGATAGGCGGCCCAGTCTCGCAGCAGCACCGGATCACGAGGGTAGTAGGGGGGAAGCGTGACGCTTTCCGGGGGCGTCGCTCCGCCGAGCTCCCGGTCGGCGCGGCCGGCGAGCGCGATCGCCGATTCGTCCGTGCCGCCGCGCAGCTTACCTCCGGGCAACTGCACCTGCATGAAGAACGGTTGCCCCTCGGCACGCCCGGCCCAGTCATGGCTGTCGTAGATCGCCGGGTCCCACTCGAAGTTGTAATCGGTCTTGCCGATCGCATTCCGGTTGTTCGGCCGCCCGTTGGGCCCGATTCCCGGCAGGCCACTGCCGTTGCAAGTGTAGTAGCCGGCCTGCTGAAACAGGGTCGGAATCGGAACGATGCCGCTGGGAAGTTCAATCTTCAAGCGGCCGCGACCGCTGCGGTGATGATGCGCACCGATGCTGGTTTGATACATCCCCGTGATCAGCGCCGAACGGCAGGGGGAACAAACCGGGGCGGTTACGAACGCGCGGGTGAACTGCGTGCCTTCCCTCGCGAGTCGGTCGACGTGCGGGGTGGCAATTGGCGTCTCGCCATAGCAGGCGAAGTTGGCCGACATGTCATCGACGACAAACCAGAGGATGTTGGGCCTGGATTCGGCGCGGCCGGTGGAAACGCCGACTCCCAGCAACCAGGTCAACGCCACCCAACACCAGGAGTGATGAATTTTCATGAATATGTTTCGTAATCCGAGTCGGCACTGCATCAATCGTGCGGGCGAGCCCCGCCGACCCTTTCGATTGTAGGCCGCCAACGCTCAGGTAGCGGCACGGCTGGAAAGAGTTTCCTGCCAACTGGCCGAAAGCGCCGGACAGGCCGCCAACAGGGCATTCGCCCGACGATCCGATTTGCCCCGGTACATCAGCTCGTTCGCCCGCGCGACCGTCCACTCGGGATATGGGCGATCGGCCAAGACCAGCGGCATGCCGGCCGCTACCTCGCCGGTCCGAAGCACACGAAAATACCAACCCGAACGGCCGTTATTTCGAATCCGCGACACGAAGTCTCGGACTCGCCATCGGCGCGCGAGCTTGAAGCAGGGTTGCCGGGGCTGAGACAGCTGAAGGCGCACCTCGCCGACCGCAAACGTGTCGCCGATGCAGACCTCGGATTCGAGTAGGCCAACCGTCGTGAAGTTTTCGCCAAAGGCCCCCGCCACCATGTTGCAAGTCGGAAGCTCCTCTCGCCAATGGGCGTAGTGTTCCGACGGATAGACATTGATCGCCTTATCGGGCCCGCCATGATGTTGGCGATCGGCTTGGCCGTCGCCCGCCAAGCCCAAGTCAGCGACACCAACCGGTCCGAGCACCGGCTCCTTGAAGATCGCGGAGGTCCACCGTTTCTCCATCGGATCCGTCGCCCCGACAACACCGAGCGTTCTCGGCATGCCGACCTGAAGCGAAAGCAGTCGCGCTGCGGCAGTCATCTCCGTCTCCGGGAATTCGTTCAGAAGCGTGGTGGAGCGAAGCAGCCCTACCCATCAGTAAGACAAATGACCGAGATGCAGTTCGGCATGCCGAAGGTTCAAGCGGACGCGATCTTCATGGGACATCGGCCCGAAAGCGGGGCTGTCAAAGGCGGCTTCCTGCCGCTGCTCCAGTCGCCGCAGCGCCACCAACAGACGTTCCGCCGCGGCGACGGTGGTCATCTCGTCGGCGCCGACCGTGCCACCCGGGACACCTGGAATTTTCACGCCGCGGGGCATGCCCCGCTCGAGCATGCTCCGCAAGCGAAGCCGTAGCACCCACCGGATGAAAAACGGGGGCGGCTTGATCGGATATCCCTGATAGCCGTATTCGATCCAAGCTGCGACATGTGCCAGAATCTGACCGGGCGTCCATTGGCCAGAGCTAACCAATCGCCCCGCTTCACTTGCCGCCACGATCCGCCGAACTTCGGCAACACACTGCTCCAGCGACTCGAAACGCAGTTTTCGGTAAGCCGACATTCAGAAAGGCTCATGGGTGGTCGGGGTGCATGCCAGACAAGGCTATCTTACCAGGCCAATCCGGGCGGCGAATCAGACGCGAAGCCCGCGGCTGAAAACGCTCAACCGCGGTCAGGTCGAAGCCACTCGGAGCGGAGCACGCCATACAACTCCACATCCTCGAATCGGCCCAGTTTGAGGAGGTGCTGGCGACGCGTCCCTTCATACCGCATGCCGATCTTTGTCATGACCCGTCCCGAAGCCGGATTCCTCGTCATGTGGGTCGCATGCACGCGGTGCAACGCGAGTCGCGTGAAAGCGAAACGCAGCACGGCGACTCCGGCTTCGGAGCAGAAGCCCTGGTTCCAATACGGTTCGCCAAGCCAATAACCGAGTTCCGCTTGATGATCGGTCTCGATGTTCATCAGACTGATGGCGCCGAGCAGCGAATCGTCCGCCCGCGAAACGATCGCGAAGGTCGCGTCGCGTCGTTCGAAAAACGCCGGCTGATGAGTAGCGATCCAGACCGCCGCCATGGCGTCCTCGTAGGGATGCGGGACTTGGGTCGTGGTCTCGAAAACCGCGACCGTTCCGGCCAGCCGCTGGACATCCGCCGCATCGGCAAGAACGAACGGCCGAAGCTTCAATCGCAGCGTCTCCAGGATCGGAATCTCGTTCATGGTCCGACTCGAATTGCCACCTAGTGCAGTCAACCGGTGTTCCAGATGAATCGTCGCCGACCGTTACCGGTCGATGACCGCAACGCCAGCCTGCTCCAAGAACTGGTGCAGCCGAGTTCTGAGAAACACCATTTGATCGGAACTCCACTGCTGACCTAAGTGAGCCACGACATACAGCCCGATGAGGGCCAAGAGCGAAACCAGAGCGACCCAAAGTCCCCAGGGCGAACCGCCTATAGTCCACTGCGAATAACCGAGCGTGAGGCCAAAAAAACAGCTGAAGGCGAGCGCGAGATAAACGACCCAAACGAAAGTCCAGATCTCGAGTCGCGGGGCAAAACGACCGCGGATCAGGCCGTGCCCCTGATCGTCGTGCACATAGAAAGACAGGTGCGGAGACCAGAGGCGATGCTCTTCCTTGGGCAGATGAAACTCGCCGTATTCGCCATGCACGAACATCAGCGTATCCGACTGCCGCCGCTGATATTCACTAAAGATGCGTTCGATCGCCTCTTCGCGCGGGTCCCGTAAACCGATCTCGAACGTCGGACGTAAGCGAAACCAGGCCATGTCAGCGCCTCGATGAGCAGGAGTGGCAGCGAAGAGAATAGGGCGGGAACCGACGGGAGCAATCCGCGGAACGGTCGGTTCAGTACACCAACCACTCGGGACGCAGCAACAATACCAAACCGAGTCCGAGCACCACGAGCCCACTGACTAGCTTGAGCCAGCGGCCTTCGTGTTCTTGTAATTTACGTTTCCCGAGGGTGATGACCACGATGGCAACCATCAAAGCATCATCGAACATGTAGGCCAGGATATACAGCCCCAGGTACGCATAGTTTTTCCAGGCGGGATAGTCACGCATCGCCAAAACTTGGCTGTACAGCGCCGGCAGGCCTGCCGTGCAAAGCAATTCGACCATATTCACCAGAACCGCCAGAATCGTGGCGCCGAAGATCGCGCCGACGAGACTCTCGGCCATCACAATGCCGCGCACGCGGGCATAAATTCCCGGCTTGGCCGATTCGGGGATCGATAGGGAGATACCCCGATGCAAGGCGAAAAAATCCTTGATGTGAATCGTGCCCACTACGATTGCCAAGATCGCCAACGCGACTTGGACCCAGCGCAAGATACCGACCCACAAAAAGACGTTCAGCCATGCGGCCATGAACATGAAATAGGCGAGCCCGCTGATCACCACGAAGGTCCCGGCCACGGCGAGAATCTTCCGGCGATCACGGAGATTCACCAACACCGACAACAAGAACAGCAGTACCCACATCGCGCAGGGATTGAATCCGTCTACTAAGCCGATCAGGATCGTGAACAATGGCATGCCGAGTCGACCGGCACTGATCCGGCCGAACCACGGCACCTCGATCGCTTGCGCGTCATCGGTCCCGCCTTCGCCTTCGATCGGCAGGCCGCTTTCATCACCAATCGCTAAGCCATTGTCATCACCGATCGGCAAGGCGCTGTCCTCACCGATCGGCAAGGCGATTTCGTCACCGATGGGCAGCGCGGCCTCAAGCCCCTCAGGTTGGTTGGACGCAGCGTCGAGCGGAGATCCCCGCGAATCCTGGGGAGGTGAGTCCTGAGGAATCGTTTCGCCCGCATCCGCCTGCAGAAACGCGACCAATTGGACCGCAGACCCGGCGGCGGACCCGCTGAATGAAGTCGGTAAGTCGCGGAGACCAGAAGAAGCTGGGCGGGCCGGAGCAACCGGCCTTGGGGGCTTGCAGTCCAAGGTCCACCGCTTGAGCACCGCCTCCAATCTCATCAGCGAATTCGCGTTGCCGTCAAAACCGATCAGCAATTGGCGACAGAACCAAAAGCCCGGAAAGCTGATGCCGCCAATCCCCTGGCTGCGAGCTAACTCCGCAAATCGCTGGTTCGCTTGGGGGATGGCGATGACATCCTGAACATCGAAGATCAATCCGGGATACTTACGTTGCAAGGCGGGCAACGCTTGTTTGGCCGAGTCGCAACGTGGGCAACCGGTCCGGACAAAGATTTCGACGCGGAGCAAATCGCGGACGCGCTCGGTCCACTGCTGAGCCGTGGCGTTTCCTTCCAAGGCCTGATTGAGGCCGTAGAGCACCGGCGTGGCATTCGCTGGCAACTTATAAACCTTGATCAGATTCTGCAACCGAGCGTCGTCCTGAGGTTGCTTATCGAGATCATAAACCCTCAGCCGGACCCCCTCCCGAGCGTCAATCGCCGTGCGGACGGCGGCCTCACACTCGGCGGCACCAGGCTGAGAAGATCGGAGGTACAGCTCAACGGCGATGCAGCGCACCGGCGTCGCCGCCTGGACCGGAACCGAACGAGCGTTCTGCGACGACTGGGCCGATCCGACGCGGGCTGTCAGCAACAGGGAGCCGCACAACCAGAAAACGGAGACCCAGACAGAGTGGCCGTTCAAGCATCGCCTCAACGATGTCATCATCTTCTCACCACCTGTAGCCCAAGGGAGCTCGCCGAGCGCGATCGGCAGTTGGCCGAAGGGAGTCTACCGGTAGGTTAAATGCCGAAAGAGAGACTCCGAAACGCTTATTTTACTCTCCGCGACCGATCTGTGGGGGCCAGCGGAGCAACGTCGCTCAAGATATCGACTTACCCTTGATCAGAAGTTCGCCAATGGGGCTTCGGCGTCGCCAAACGTGTTGGCCTCCACCCCCATGCGGTTGAGGACCGACAAGTAAAGCGAACAGAGTCGCCGCTGAGACTTATCCTCCTGGGAATAGTCGAGCACTCGTCCGGTCTCGATCGCCCCACCCAGACCGCCGACGGTGAAAGCAGGAACCTTGCTCGAGTCGTGCTGGCTGCCCGACCACATGTTGTTCAGAAACAGCAGGCAGCTATGGTCAAGCACCGTGCCATCCCCCTCGGGCATCGCGCCGAGCCGCTGGGCGAGGTACGCCATCTGAGAAACGTAGAAGGTCGAGATCTTTTCAAAGTCCTCGGACAGGTCGTCATGGGAGGCCGAGTGATGCGCCTTGCGAACGCCCAGGAAGGGATAAAACAGACCGGAAATGTCACGGCAAAGCAGGAGGGTGGCGACGCGGGTTTTGTCCGTTTGAAAAGCGAGGGCGACGATGTCGCACATCAATCGCATGTGTTCGCGAATGTCCTCCGGCAAACCGTTGTCGGGTCGGGACAGCGTCAACAACGGCTTGCCTCCATCGACCGCTCGCTGGACCGCCTGGCCCGTTTGCTCCCGCATGCGGACGACCCGCTTTTCGACCTCTCGGACGCTGCTCAGGTATTCGTCCAACTTCGCCCGGTCCGAGCCGCTCGTTTGGCGATGGAGCGATTCCGCATGCTCCTGAACGCGGTCGAGCACACTGCGGTTGCGGCGACTGCCGCGGTTGTCGAATAGGCTGTCAAACGCCAACGAAGGATAGACTTCCATCGGCACCGGCGAAGTCGCGTTCTGCCATGAGATATGGGAGCTGTAGGCCATCGAGAAGTTGGTCTCGTGATAACCGGTGATCGGTTGTTCGCAGCCCAATACCAAGCTGGCTTGCGCCGTATGGTCTTCGAAATGATTGGCCAAAACCTGATCGACGCTGATCCCACCGCGCAGTTCCGCCCCTTTCTGGAGCGAAGCGCCGGACAGGATGTTGCCGGTTTGACCGGGGTGAATCCCAACACCCGTCGCGTTTTCGTTGAACAGTCCGGTGAGCACGTTGAGCTTGGTCTTCAGCGGTTCCATCGGCTGCAGACTCTTCCCCAACTCCATCTCCGCGCCAGCACCCTTAGCCCACCAATGGTCACGGTTGACGCCGCAGGCCATGAACAGGGCGGCGAATCG
>DITY01000111.1 GCA_002422955.1 Planctomycetaceae bacterium UBA6172 | reverse complement strand
GCCGGTGACAACGGGTTTTTGCCCGTGCCGGTCAACTTGCCGAGTTCATGATTGGCCCGGCCACAGGCATACTTGACCAAGCCCATCGCCCGGATCATCGCTGGCGGCAATCGCCAACCGCTGATCGGGAAATTTTCGACCGCCCGCTGTGTCTGGGCGCTGTAATAGGCATCGGCGGGCACTTCGACATCGCCCATCGAGTCGTGTTCGATGCGGTATTGGGTCATCGCGTCTTCGTCGGGAGGGGGGGATTGAAAACCGGGACGGAAATTACCGTGGAATGTTACCCCGAGAGGTGCCGGGCAGGTAGGCGGGCGGCCCGGCGGTGATTTGGCTTCGTGAGTCCCCCCACAAATGGCCTCAGGAAGCGCCCACGGCACGCACCCCCGCCGCGGCCTGACCCGGTGAAGTAACCTGCCCGGGGCCGAAACGGCCAAGCGGTGCCGACTCGCCTGAGGGCTTGGGTTATGCTGAACCTCGACGCCCAGCGTCCGCGGACCGATCCGCGGACGTTTCCCGGTTTCAGTCAAAAGATTCTGCCCGGCAGCGCCGCTCACCTTTTCTACCGATCTGCCTGTCGGGTCGGACGCCTCGGTCAAAGGAAGTTTTTGCAGTGACACGGTTCGCATTCGCGTGGTGGGGAATCCTCGGGGTCGTCATGGGCCTAGGCATCAGCAACGCGGGGCTTGGCCGGACCGCCTCCGCTGCCGAAGCCGTTGCCCCACGGGCCGCCGCGGAGGCCGGTGCTCCGGCAGCAGCGCCGATGAACGTGATCGTGATCGTCGGCGACGACCACCGCTGGGATTCGCTCCGCGTCGCCGGCAACGACGTGATCCACACCCCCAACCTCGACGCTTTGGCGGCGGGGGGAGTGCGGTTCACCCAAGCGCGGGTCACGACCAGCATCTGCATGACCAGCCGCGCGTCGATCCTGACCGGTCAACTGATGTCGCGGCACGGGATCGATCGCTTCGGCAAGGCATTGAGCCCTGAACAATTTGCCGACACTTACCACGGCCAATTGCGAGCGGCAGGCTACTGGACCGGCTTTGTCGGTAAGTATGGCGTGGGGGGCGCTCGGCCCGAGGATTTCGATTTCCTCCGCAGTTATGAAGGGCGGCACTGGATGGAGCGAGGCGGCCAGCGGTTGCACGTGACCGAGTTCAATCGCCGCGACGCGCTCGAGTTTCTCGAACAGCGGCCAACGGATCGTCCGTTCCTGCTCAGCCTGTCGTTCTTTGCCCCGCATGCCGAGGACGCGGCCCCCGAACAATACCTTCCGCAGGACTGGAGCGCCGAACCGTATCGCAACGCCGTGGTGCCGCGGTCGAATTTGGCCAATGAGGCGGCTTTACAATCCCTCCCCCCGTTCCTGGCGGACGACGCCAATGAAGGGCGAGTCCGGTATCGCTGGCGATTCGACACCCCCGAGCGCTACCAGGAATACATGATCCGCTATTTCCGCCTGATCACCGAAGTCGATGCGGCGATCGGAGACCTGATGGCCAAGCTGCGGCAACAGGGGATCGCCGAGCGAACGTTGGTCGTGTTCATCGGCGACAACGGCTACTTTCATGCCGACCGCGGGCTGGCCGACAAGTGGTATCCTTACGAGCAGGCGTTGCGGGTGCCGCTAGTGATTCACGACCCGCGTCTGCCGACCGCGCGGCGAGGCCTGACCCGCGATGAACTGGCGCTGAACATCGACGTCGCCCCGACGGTGCTGGCCGACTGCGGTGTACCGATTCCGCCAGCGATGCAGGGGGCCGACCTGGCTCCGCTCTACCTAGACGAAAATCCGCCAGCGTGGCGCGACGAATTTTTCTATGAGCATCCGACGATCACACGCCGCGAGCGAATCCCCAGCTCGATCGGCCTGATCCGCCGTGATCTCAAGTACGTCCGCTGGCCCGAATGGGAGCACGAGCAGTTGTTCGACCTGCGGCAGGATCCCGACGAATTGACGAACTTGGTGGACGATCCGGCGCGGGCGGAGTTGCTGGCCGAAATGCGTCAGCGGTTGGAGAACCTCCGTCAAAGCTCTCGCTAACGCCCGCGACTCGCCGAATATGCCCGAATTACCCGAAGTCGAAACGATGTGCCGCGGGATCGCGGGGATCGTCGGCAGCCGCATTCTCGCCGCCGAGCGTCCCCCTTGCGCCCGCCGAAACATCTTGTTGACCCCGCCGATCGCGAGCTTCACGCGGCGGGTAAGCGGCCAGCGGATCGCGGCGATCGGCCGCCGAGGAAAACGGGTGCTGCTCCACCTGGACGATGACCAGGTGATCGTGATCGAGCCGCGGATGACCGGCCTGGTGCTGGTCGCCGAACCGCCGACGACTGAACATCTGAGATTTCGCCTCGCCTTGGCCGATGGACCGCAACATGAATTGCTGTTTTGGGATCGACGCGGCCTGGGAACGGTGCGGCTGTTGACGGCGACCCAGGCGGCGGAGGTGCTGAGCGAGACCAAGATCGGTCCCGACGCGCTGGCGATCTCGGCCGCGGAACTGCGCGAGCGACTGGCGCCCCGCCGCCGGGCGATCAAGGTCGCCTTGCTCGATCAACAACTCGTGGCCGGGATCGGCAACCTGTACGCCGCCGAGATCCTGCACGTCGCCGGGATCGACCCGCGAGTCCGCTGCGATCGGCTCAGCGGGCCGCAGTGGCACCGATTGCATGCGGCGATCGCCGCGGTGTTGCTGGATGCGATCGCGCACGAAGGATCGACCCTCTCGGACGGCACCTATCGCAACGCGCTCAACCAGGACGGCGGCTACCAAAACCTGCACCGGGTTTACGACCGGGCCGGGCAACTCTGTCGCCGCTGCGGCCAGGGCGTGATCCGC
>DITY01000305.1 GCA_002422955.1 Planctomycetaceae bacterium UBA6172 | reverse complement strand
GTGATCTCTTGGGGTTATCTGCTGCTGCCGAAGGACTTGAAAGCGGACGAGCGACGTCCGGTCGTGGTCTGTCAACACGGGATCGGCGGCACGCCGGCCGCCACCATCGACCCGGCCAACCCGGCTTATCGGGGCTTCGCCGCCAGCCTCGCCGAGCGCGGCTTCATCGTCTATTCGCCGTACAATCCGAACGCGGCCCCGGGCGATACCGAGTTCCGCCAACTGCAACGCCGCGCCCATCCGCTGGGCTGCAGCATCTTTTCCGTGATCACCGGTCAACATCGTCGGATTCTCGAGTGGCTAGGCACCCTACCGCAGGTCGACCCCCAGCGGATCGGTTTTTACGGACTGTCCTACGGTGGCAAGACGGCGATGCGAGTCCCGGCACAGCTGGACGGCTACGCGCTGTCGATCTGCTCCGGTGACTTCAACCAATGGGCGCGCAAGATCATCACGCCCCTCGCCGTTACCGACGCGGCCCCCGAAAGTCAGCGATTTTCGAGCTACATGTTCACGCGGGAATATGAGATCCATGAGTTCGATCAGGGACACACGTTCGATTATGCCGAGATGGCGGCGATGATCGCCCCCCGCCCGTTCATGGTCGAACGCGGACATCGCGATTTGGTCGGCTCGGACGAATGGGTCGCTTGGGAGTACGCCGCCGTGCGGAGGTTGTATGCTGACTTGGGAATCCCCGAGCGAACGACGATCGAATTTTTTGATGATGGCCACGTGATTCATGGCCAAGGCAGCTTCCAATTCCTGCATCATCACCTGAACTGGCCGGAACCCGAGGATTGAACATGCTTGTGGACAGCCTTAGCTCTCGCCGCTGGCTCAGCGTTTGGGTCATGGTGATCGCGGCCTGTGGGTTGGCGCCGCGCGAGGCCCTGGCCGCCGACTACGCCGCCGCGATCCGCAATTTGGAAACGGCGGTTCGCTACGAAGTGGAACAGAAAGCGATCCCCGGCTTTTCGATTTCGCTCGTCGATGGCGATACGGTCGTGTGGGCCCAGGGGTTCGGCTTCCAGGATGCCGATCGGCAAGTCCCGGCGACGGCCGATACGGTCTACCGCGTCGGCTCGGTTTCCAAGCTGTTCACCGATATCGCCGTGATGCGGTTGGTCGAAGCCGGCCGTTTGGATCTCGACGAACCGGTGCAGACCTACTTGCCCGAGTTTCGTCCTCGCAATCCTTACGAGCAACCGATCACGCTGCGGCAATTGATGGCCCATCAGTCGGGCCTGGTGCGAGAATCGCCCGTCGGCAACTACTTCGACCCGACGGAACCGACGTTGGCGGCGACGATCGCCAGCTTGAATGAGACTTCCTTGGTTTATCCGCCCCTGACCAAGACCAAATATTCCAACGCCGCGATCGCGGTGGTGGGCGCGGTCTTGGAACGGGTCAGCGGCAAGTCCCATCCCGACCTGGTTCGCGACGAATTGCTCGGTCCCCTGGAGATGAATGCCAGCAGCTTCGTGATCACGCCCGCGGTCCGCGAGCGGCTCGCGACCGGTTGGATGTGGACCTACGACGGCCGGCGGTTCATCGCCCCGGAGTTCCTGCTCGGAACCGGGCCGGCGGGTAATCTCTATGCCAGCGCCACCGACCTCGCCGCCCTGGCCCGATCGATCTTTCGAGAGGGACGCATGAACCGCGGCGTGCTGCTCCGCCCCGAAACCTTTGAGCAGATGATCACGCCGGTCAAGGATGCCGAAGGGCGGCCGCAAGGTTTTGGACTGGGGTTTCAGGTATCGCCTTTCGAGGGGACGACCAAGATCGGTCACGGCGGTGCGGTCTATGGCTTTTCGACCCAGTTCGAAGCGCTGCCCGAACGCAAGTTGGCGGTCGTCGCCGTCGCCTCGCTGGACGGGGTCAACGGTCTGGTCGAACGCCTGGCAGCGCATGGGCTGCGGCTGATGCTCGCCACTCAAGATGCCCAGCCGTTGCCCGAATATCGACGGACTCAGCCGATCGATGCTCAACGGGCCGAGCGTCTGATCGGTCGGTACCGCGCGACCACGGGTGAACAGACGGCCCACATCAGCCGCTTCGGCGAGTCGGTGCAGATGCAACGTGGCACGTACTTGCGAGAGTTGCGGGCGGCGACCGACGACGGTTCGATCCTGGTCGATGACGTATTCGGGTTCGGCATTCCCGTCAGCCTGACGGGGGACGATGGCGTGAAAGTTGGCGACCTGACTCTGCAACGCTTGGAAGATCAGCCGCCACCGGAAGCGCCTGACCGCTGGAAGGGGCTGATCGGCGAGTACGGCTGGGATCACAACACGCTCTACATCCTGGAGCAGGACGGGCAATTGCACGCGTTGATCGAGTGGTTCTACGACTATCCCCTGCGAGAAATTGAGCCGGGACGTTTCGCCTTTCCCGACTTTGGGCTGTATCACGGTGAAGAACTGCACTTCACCTTGAACGCCTCGGGCGAAGCAACGTCGGTGGTGGCGGCCGAGGTCAAGTTTGACCGCCGCGCGGTCGGTACCGCGGATGGCGAGACCTTCAAGATCACGCCGCTGGTCCCGATCGATCAACTCCGCGCGGCGGCACTGCAGGCCCAACCGCCAGCGGAAGCGGGGCCGTTCCGCGCTGCCGATCTGACGGAAGTCATCGCGGTCGATCCGACGATCCGACTGGATATCCGCTACGCCACGACCAACAACTTCACCGGCGCGAAGTTTTACGACCAACCCAAGGCGTTCTTGCAGCGACCGGCCGCGGAAGCGCTCGCCCGAGTGCAGCGCCAATTGTCCGCGCGTGGCTTGGGGCTGTTGATCCATGACGCCTATCGACCCTGGCACGTCACCAAGATGTTTTGGGACGCGACGCCAGAAAACCTCCGCGAGTTCGTCGCCGATCCGGCGCGCGGCTCGCGTCACAATCGGGGCTGCGCCGTCGATCTGACGCTCTGCGATTTGCAGACCGGCGAGCCGATTCAGATGGTCGCGGGCTACGACGAGTTTTCACCTCGGTCCAACGCGCGTTACCCCGGCGGCACGTCGCGCGGCCGCTGGTACCGCGAACTGCTCCGCCGCGTGATGGAAGCGGAGGGGTACCAGATCTACGGCGCCGAATGGTGGCACTTCGATTATCAAGATTGGCAAAACTACCCGATCGGCAACGCCACCTTCGAACNNGCGAACTCACCAATCGGTCAGCGGTCCTGTCGGTTGGGCTTGAAACAGTTGAAACTGCGAGTCGCAAAAACGGTCGGTCATCCCGGCCAGATAATCGCTGACCGATCGTCGCACGCCGATCTGCGCGGCTCGCGTGCGAAACCTCAGCGGCAACCGCTGCGGCGCGGCGACCAAACCGTCGAATAGCAGGCGCAGCCGGTCGCTGGCCAATTTCCGCACCTGCATCAGTCGCGGGTGCCGGTAAACCGCTTCGAACAAATACCCTTCCAGCTCGGCCCGTTCGGCCGCGATCTCGGCCGAATGCCCCAGCCGGACCCCGTCGGCTCGAAGCTCCTCGGCGGTTCGTCCCTGGCATTCCCGCAGCCGCTCACCCGCCGAAACCAACAAGTCGCTGACCTGCAAATCGAGCAGTTCATGCACCAAGGCTTGACGCAACCGGCTCGGCGGCAAGTCCCCCAATTTTCGCGCCACGTTCTCGAGCGCTCGACGGATTAAGGTCAATCGCCGCAGCTCCGCATGCTCGATCAGACCCATCTGCAACGCGTCGTCGACGTCGTGCGAGTTGTAGGCGATCGAGTCGGCCAAATCGACGACCTGCACTTCCAACAACGGGGCCCGCCCGATCGCCGCTTCCGCCTTGTGCGCCCGCGAGTCCTGGCCGCCCAGCACTTCGGCCGACAGGTTCAAACCGGGGAAGTGCGTGAACCGCTGTTCCAACTCCGTCACGATCGACAACGCGAATTGGTTGTGGGAAAAACCCCCGTGCCCCCGCATCGCTTCGGCCAAGACGTCTTCACCGCAGTGGCCGAACGGCGGATGGCCGATGTCGTGCAGCAATCCGAGCGTTTCGGTCAGGTCTTCGTTCAGTCGCAACACCCGCGCGATCGTCCGCGCGACCGAGGCCACCTCGAAGGTGTGAGTCAAACGCGTGCGATGGTACTCGCCCATCTCGCCGGTGAAGACTTGCATCTTGCCCGACAGCCGACGAAAGGCGCTGCTGTGCAGCACCCGATCCCGGTCGCGGGCATAGGGGCCACGATAGGAGTGCTCTTGCTCGGCGTGCTGTCGCCCCGCCGAATCCCGACTGTGCATCGCGTAACTGGCGAGCAACCAATGTTCGCGGTCCGCCACCTGACGCAGGTCGAGCGTCCAGGCGGGTTCGGCGATGTCGGTCAAGTCGGTTGGCAGCGTCATAACGCCAAGTCTAAGGAATCGATGCCGTCCGAGGCAAACTCAGATCGGCCTCTCCCCTTTGCCAAGGTCGGCCGGAGCGGGATAACTGGCGGAAGTCCC
>DITY01000293.1 GCA_002422955.1 Planctomycetaceae bacterium UBA6172 | reverse complement strand
GATCGCCGACGCGATCGCCGCCCATGGGGTTCATTGGGGGGTGCCGCATGAGACGCCGATGAGCAAGATGCTGGTCGCGTCGGACGAGCTGACCGGGCTGATCGTCGCCTGCACGCTCCTCCGCCCCGACGGGATCCGGACGCTCGACGTCGCCGGTGTGATGAAGAAATTCAAAACCCCAAAATTCGCCGCCGGTGTCGATCGCGGCGAAGTGACCGAAGGAGTCGCGATCCTCGGCGTGACGCTCGAAGATCATGTCGCCTTCATCCTCGAGGCGCTCAAGGAACGATCCGAGGAGCTCGGCTTGGCCCCCAGCACTTGACCTGGTCGAAACTCAAGTCGGGCATGGATCAATTCTTCGCCGAGGGGGTGAAGGGACGCATCGGTCTGCACATGACGAGCTACCGACGTCCCGGGAGGTGGGATAATGAAGGGCGATCCTGGATCACGATCGACGGTAACGAATTGATCAACATGCCGCTCGATGTCGAGTGGGCTCGCTACAGGGTTGACTTGTACCAGCCCGAGCTCGGTCGCGAGTTCGAGCAAAATTCGCGGCTGGGTCAGAACCGCCTTAAAGCGGCGGTGGTGGCCTATCAAAAGCTGTCGATCGACGACATCGTCGCTTCCGAGGATTCGGTCGTCCGCGCCCTGGGGATGCTCGATCGGCGCGTCGGCAAACGGCGGCTGGCCAAGATGGAGGTCGCCGATCAGCCGCTGCTCGTTAAGTACCTGTACCTCTTCCGCTGCAGTATCGAAGGGGTTCGCGTCACGCTGCCGGACGACGCACAGACGCTCAAAGGTCAGCTCGCCCGCGCGCATCGGCCCCCCTCGAAGACCAGCGACCCGGGCGAGTTAGGCGAAGAGGACCGCGAAGCCGACGAGCCCGCGGTCGACCCCGCTGACGTCAAGTTAGCCTCCGCGAGCAAGCACAACCTCGCCGCGCTGATCCCGCGGATGCATTCCGACCAGGTCGAGGAGTCCGAGCCGCGGACCGACGTCGCGAGGCTGTTGCTGGGTGCCTTCCGAACCGTTCCCGATCGCGACGCGCTCCGCGATTTATTGCTGCAGGTCGAAGCCGAAACCGACCTGTTGGAATCGTACGAATACGCCGCCGGCATCGTCGCGCTCGCCAGTCGCCCCGACGCGTGGCTGCGGCCGGTCACGACCTGGAAAGCGAAATCGCACAACGACGGCAAGCAGTTCGCATCGCTCGCCCGCCACCTCTACGCCGCGTTCGAGGTGCCGCGGTTCATGGACCGCGTTTGGTTCACGGGGGGAACCCGCGAGCAGGATTGGTTCCGGCATATCGGCGCCGGCAAAAACATCCGCACCTCGGAGGGGTTACCAATCGCGATGAACAAGCGGATCGCTCACCATTTCCTCCAGGCCCCGGACAACTATTCGGTCGAGGCGGCGTTCCGCTGGGGCCAGGTCGCGTCGCTCGATGGCGACCCGGGACTCGCCGACGCGCTGCGTGAAACGAGGCTCGTTCGCGACTTTCGCGACGATCCTTTTTGGCTGTCGGTGATCCGCTTTTTCGTCGACAACCCGATGCTCGACCGGGCTCACGTCAACCCGATCATCGACTACATCTGGAACCAGCGTTACGAACCGGTGATCGTCTTCGTCGAGCGTGGCGTAGCCGAGGAACGGCCGCCCGAACAGCCGAACTTCACGATGCGTGGCCGAACCGCCGAGGCGCTGCTGCGAGCGGTCGACGTATGGCACGGCCGGCTGGGGCGTGAACAACCCGGAGGCGATCTGCGGTGGCGCAAATCGGCAGTGCCGGACTTCGTGCAGCAGGAAGGCTCGGCGGAAGGGAAGGAGATGCGGGTCTGGCGGATCCGGGAACTCGTCAGCAGCAAGGAACTGGTCGCCGAAGGACGCCAGCAAGGGCACTGCGTCGCCAGCTACGTTCGGTCGTGTCACCAAGGAAAGTGTTCCATCTGGACGCTGGAACTGCAGACCTTCGAAGGGGTCGAGAAACGGGTGACGATCGAGGTCGGACTACCGCAAGGCGAAGTCCGGCAAGTCCGCGGTGCACGGAATCGACGCGCGAGCCGCGAGGAAATGCAAGTCGTGCGGAACTGGGCCTCGCAGAACGGAGTGACCGTCGCGAACTACGTCTGATGCCGTTCGCCTTAAATTCAAAAGGCTGGGCGATGGAAGGTCCTCTCGGGCCGGCGTTGCCGCATCCCGACAGGGCAAAGCGTGACCCGAGCACCGACCGACCGGGTCGAAGCGGGTTGTGAATCGGAATAACTCGAACCGATCCCACAACCTCCCGAGTGAGAACCACCAAGTGCTGACGGAAAAGCAGCCGCTGGGAAAATAAAAAAAGCCGGGCATTGCCGGGCTTGATCTTGATCGAACGTCTGAAGTCGAAGGGTGGGAAGAGGCTGCGCCAGGGTCAAGCCTTCCGAACACCGAACACAAGGCTTGACCCCGGCGAAGCCTCCCCCCAAGGCTTGACCCCGGCGAAGCCTCCCCCGCAGAAGTACGGCTACTCGGTGCCGCCGGAAATGGTCGCAAGCTTCCAGTTTGAGCTGGAACGGGACTATGAACAGGCAGTACGCACGCAACTGGCCAAAGAGGAGCAGGCTCGCATTCGCGAACTGATGCGAGAGGAAGCGAGAGGCGGATGGTGCCGCCCATGT
>DITY01000117.1 GCA_002422955.1 Planctomycetaceae bacterium UBA6172 | reverse complement strand
CGAGGCCTGAGGCACGCTTGGGTGTGCGTGCCGGCGACCGGACGAGTCCGTTAAACTGGCGTAAACTGACGGGATTGCTACCGTCGCCGAACCAACCAGGAGATCCCCCGTGGCCGCACTCGATTCCGTCCGCTGGCTCGTCGCTGTCACGAGCCTCGCGCTCCTCCCGCTGGAAATCGCGACTGGTGGCGACGGGCCTTTTGCCGTCGAAGCGGCGGTCGACGTGATGGTGCCGATGCGCGACGGCGTGCGTCTGGCCACGGACGTCTATCGCCCGACGCGCGACGGTAAACCGTTGGCGGACCGTCGGCCGATCGTGCTGATCCGAACGCCCTACAACAAAGGGAATGGCGAAAGCAAAGAGGCCAAATATTTCGCTTCCCACGGTTATGTCACGGTCGTGCAGGATACCCGCGGCCGGTATCGCTCCGAAGGCGTCTGGCACTGGATGACCGATGACGGTCCCGACGGCTTTGACTGCGCCGCCTGGATCGCCGCTCAGCCCTGGTCGAACGGGCGAATCGGGATGATGGGCACCTCGTATGTCGGCGGCACGCAGCATGCCCTGGCGATGTCGGGCTCGCCGCACTTGAAGACCGTGATCCCGGTGGACGCCGTGTCGAACATGGGTCGCCAGAGCATGCGGAATGCCGGCGCGTTCGAGATGCGGTTCTGGAACTGGATCATGCTCAACGCAGGCAAAGGGAGCAACGCGGCTCAAGACCCAGCGACCGCCGAAGTGCTCGCCACGATGGCCGAGCATCGCCACGACTATTTGAAACTGCTGCCGCTCCGCCCAGGGACAACGCCGCTCAAGCTGGCGCCGGAATACGAAAGCTGGTTGATCGAAGCGATGCGGCACGGAGCCGATGACGCATTCTGGGACCAGAATAACATCGTCGGTCGGCCCGAAGCTTACAGCGACATCCCGGTCTATCTGGTCGGCGGCTGGTATGACTCCTGGGCAGGTAACACGACGGCCAATTACATGGCCTTGAGCCCACGACTCCAGAGCGACGTCTACTTGATCATGGGCCCCTGGATTCATGGCGCACAAAACAGTCACGCGCATGGCCAGGTGACGTTCGGCCAAGACGCGGCGATTGCTGACCCGCTCGCGTGGCGCCGGATCTGGTTCGATCACTATTTGAAAGGCGAGACGAATGACATCGGGACCGCCGACCCTTTCCAGAGCAAGGTGCGAATCTTCGTGATGGGCACCGGCGACGGCCGCAAAGACGAAGAGGGCCGTTTGAACCACGGCGGCTACTGGCGAAACGAGCAGGCCTGGCCACCGGCCCGCGCCGTGCCGGTGAAGCATTACCTGACCGCCGGCGGGCGTCTGACCACCGTCGCGCCCGAAACGACGGACCATGAGGCGACCGATGACGAAGCGGCTTCGACGTCGTTCGCTTTCGATCCCGCCAACCCCGTGCCGACGATCGGTGGCAACATCTCTTCGGGCAACGACATCATGCTGCAAGGGGCCTGGGACCAGCGGGGCGGCCCGCACGTTTGGAACTGGCTCAAACCGATTCCGCTATCGGCTCGCAATGACGTGCTGGTGTTCCAATCGGAACCGCTGACGGAAAATGTGGAGGTGACGGGTGAGATCGAAGTGCGACTGTGGGTCTCATCCTCGGCCGTCGACACCGACTTCACGGCGAAGCTGATCGATGTCTATCCGCCCAGCGGCGATTTCCCCGGCGGCTTCGACCTGAATATCGGCGACGGCATCGCCCGGGCTCGCTTCCGCGACTCGCTGCAAAAAGAACAGCTCATGAAACCGGGTGAGGTCTACCCGATCACCGTGAAGCTTTATCCGACCGCCAATGTCTTCAAGCGGGGACATCGCATCCGAGTCGACATCTCGAGCAGCAATTTCCCCCGCTTCGACGTCAACCCGAACACCGGCGAACCGCTCGCCAACCACCGCCTGCAACAGACCTGCGTCAACACGATCCACCACAATTCCGAGCATCGTTCGCACATCCTGCTCCCCATCGTCCCGATCGGTTCGCAAAACTGACGGCGCTTAGCCGCCCTCCCCGCCCGCGGATTCCTCCACAAAATCCGCCCGGATAGGTTCCAGCGAAACGCGACCATCGGCGACGCGGCTCGCCCCCCGGCGATGCCGACGTCAAGCGTGGCTAGACGGATCGGGTGGCGACTGATAGCGTGTTTAGTTTGGGGCTTCCAGACATGAGGCACGCGGCGGTCAATCGTGATCGTGCTGCCGACCTCAGGGGCCCCCGGATCGCCTATTGCGGTGTTGCTGCTACTTAGCAGAGCTCTCCGAACGCCTGGATGGTTGACGTCGGAGGGTGATTCAGGAACCAACAGAGGGATGGAGGATTGATGATGATTCGCAGGCTGTGTGGAGTGATTTTGGCGAGTCTGCTGCTGTCCGGATCGGGCAGCGTGGTGGCTCAGCAGCCCTTGGTGCCCGTCCTGATCCGGTTTCAGAAGGCTCCTCAACAAGCTCAAGCGGAGCTGGTAAGGCAGCGGGGAGGCATCGTCACTCGTCAGTTCAAGATCGTCCCGGCCTTCGCGGCAAAACTGCCCGCCGCGGCCATCGGATCGATGCGAGCTCAGAGGGGAGTCGCGGCCGTCGAATTGGATCTCGAAGTCCTGGCCCATGATTACAACACGGTGTGGGGCGTCAACCGGATCCAAGCCCCGCTCGTGCATTCGGGCGCGTGGGCTGGCGACGGTGAAGGTTTGCCGGTGCTGGGGACCGGGGTTCGGGTTGCCGTTTTGGACACGGGCATCGACCACAAACATCCTGATTTGGCCGCGAACTATGTGGGCGGGTACGACTTCGTCAACAACGACAGTGATCCGATGGATGATCATGGGCATGGAACCCACGTCGCGGGAACGATCGCCGCTCTGTGGAACGGCGTCGGCGTCGTCGGCGTGGCACCGGAAGCCGACCTTTATGGATTGAAAGTCTTGGGTTCCAACGGCAGCGGCTCGTTCTCCAACATCATTGCCGCGTTGGATTGGGCGATCAACAACAACATGCAGGTGTTGAACCTGAGCCTCGGCTCCTCGGGAGATCCCGGGACAACGGTTCGCCAAGCGTTCGACAATGCCTATGCGAAGGGTTTGGTGATCGTGGCATCGGCGGGCAACGCGGGTTCAGGGACCGACACCGTCGGTTTTCCGGCCAAGTACGATTCGGTGATCGCGGTCGGTTCAACGACCTCGACCGACGCCCTTTCCAGCTTTTCCAGCACTGGCCCCGCGGTCGAAATTACCGCCCCCGGTTCCGCGATCTACTCGACCTACCCGGGCGGCAGGTACTCGACCTCCAGCGGGACTTCCATGGCGTCTCCGCACGTAGCGGGAGTAGCCGCTTTGACGTTGTCAGCCGGCCTGACCGACCTCAACGGGTCCGGTTTCGCCAATGACGAAGTTCGCGCGGTGCTGCAGACGAGCGCCCAAGATTTGGGCGCCGCGGGAAGGGACCCCTTGTTCGGGTTCGGGTTGGTAGATGCTTCCGCCGCCGTCTTTTTGGCTGCGAATCCCGCTGCCAGTAATCCGCCTCCGACGCTGCGGTTCGATCCGCCTTCTAACTTGACGGGCACCGTGCTCGGCAGCTTGGCCACGCTGACTTGGCAGGACAATTCCAATGTCGAAGACGGTTTCGAGCTCCACTATGGAATCCGCGTCAAAAATACTACCTCTTGGCAGAAGCCCATTTCGCTGTCGGCCAACACCACCACTTGGGCAGCGAACCTTTCGGATGCGACCTACCGATTCCGAGTCCGGGCGGTTCGTGAGAATCTGACAACCGCCTGGTCGAGCGAGATCAGCCTGCAAGTCAGCACCTCCGGCGGCAAGGGTGGCGGGAAGAAGTAGGCCTCAGGATTCACCACGCGGCCGGAGCGGCGGCAATTGCCACCGCTCCGAGTCGCTGGCTTGGGGACAACAGGTTCATTGAGGCCGCGACGGCGATGATTGTCACCTACAG
>DITY01000056.1 GCA_002422955.1 Planctomycetaceae bacterium UBA6172 | reverse complement strand
CGTTGGCGCTGATGGGCGAGAACCGTGTTTCGGCGATCCCCGTCGTTGATCATGCCGGCAAGTGCATCGGGATCATCTCGACGACGGACCTGGTCGACATGACGCGAGACGTCGACGACGACCTCTACCAACTCGACCTCGTCGACGCGACCTCGCGACGGTTCCTGATCGATCGCCTGGCCCACAGCTTGGGGAACGAGAGCATCGAGACCTACATGTCGGAATCGTTGGTGACCGTCTATCCCGAGTCGACGCTGGCGACGGCGACCAAGCGAATTCTCAAGGCGGGCGTGCATCACTTGCCAGTCGTCGACAAGGATGACCGCCTAGTCGGGATCGTCAGCTCGCTCGACATCCTGGCCGAGTTTGCCGACGCCGCGCCCGAGGCGAAGTGATCGGTTCCACCCCCAAGCGACAGGCATGACCCCATGCCTGTCGCCGCGGATCTGGCCCGCGACGGGTGCCAGCTCTGCGGTCGGTCCCAAGGCCTGTTGGTGATCGGGCTCCGGCCGTTTTCGGTGTCGTCAATCGGGCTCTCGGCGACTGGGGTTACCGCGTGCGTCCTTTGGCGGGAAAGCAGGTGGCTTCATGCGTTTGCTGATCGGCTGCGCGGGTGCGCTCGCGATCGTCTTCTTCGTCATCGGATTCGCCGGGTCCTTATTCGTTCGAGATGCCTCGTGGTCGGAGCGACTGCTCATCGCTGCAATGACGGCGGGCATGGCTTTCTTCGCGGCGTTGCTGCTCTTCATTCGCGACTCAGCCGGGCACGCGGCGACGTGGCGATCGGTCCGCAAGGGTTTGCTCGCTCGCGGTGATACGACCGACGATGATTTTGTGGCCTCACGCCCAACGGATCAGGCTGGCTTACTTCTGGAAACGCGAAAGGCCATTGCGAGGTTTTTTGATGTCCCGGCCGAGAAGGTAGACCGGGACGTTCATCTGATCCGTGATCTTCACGTGGACAAGCTGGAACCTGCGTTCCAGTTCTTCGTCGTCCAGGCCATCATCGCGTCGCAGCAGGCCAGACCTCAGCCGTTTGGGTTCTCCATGGCTGATCTTGAGACGCTGGATGATTTCACGACTGCAATCCGTAAGGTGCTGGGCGGGTTCCCCCAAACCGGGGAACATGAAATCGAGCGTCAGGTTTGACGACGCCCCCGCCAACGGGCTCATCAGTCTCGTCAACCGGAGCGGCGAAGTTGCGCCGGTAGCAATTGAAATAGCACTCGTCACACGCCGCTGACGGCTGAACTCGCTCCCACGAACTTTCGAGGCTCCCGGTCATGGATCATTTGAAGAACATTCGGATCGTGGGGTGGATCATCTTAGCGCTGACTGCCGCGCAGGCACGGAGCGATGAGCCGGCCGCGGGCAGCGTGCACACGATCTCAGGCATCGTGATGGAACTCCGCTCGGGCACCCCGGATGTTTCGGTCTGTTTGTGCGACGCGGCAACCGGCCTGCCGCTGGCGAAGGACACGTACAAGCCGATCGGGTCAGGAAGTGGACCGCAGGGCGCGATGGCCCAGGAGATGGCGATCCTCGTTACCGACGACAGGGGCCAATTTCGCTTCGAACAGGTGCCGGCTGGGAAGTACCGCCTTGTGGCCCAAAAATGGACCGGGCCGTTCAAGGGCATTTTCGCTGAGCACGGTACGGTGATTCAACTGATGGGGACTGCGGATGACGTGCTGGTCCCCCGTCCCACCGATGATCGCCAGGCGCTCGTCTCGCTGAGACCTTCTGGCGGCGGAATCGTCCAGTTTGATCAGGACGTTGCCAACAACGAAACTTTTCTGTTTCTTAGCAAGTCACCACCGGAGTTCGATCCGATTCTTGGGCTGAACGCCATGGGCACGCCGTTCTTGCAGCACCTGATTGGCTTCAACCGCATGCCGCTGGGAAAGACGACCGTGATCGGAGTCCCCGGTGTCCCGCTGCATGCCTTTTTCTTCGCTGCCGATAACTCGCCCGGCTTCGCCACCGTCGAAGTCCCAGTGTCCAACGTCGGTCTGGTTCGCGTTCCTCCGGAGCCCTTTGTCGCCGGCTGGTCAGATGGCCGTAAGACGCCGCCTCCGGAACTGGCCAAACTCATGGGATTCATGGAAACGAATGCACTGACGCCTGATCAACTGCTAAACATCCCTGAGCTGAGCAACGCCAACTTCGCAGCCCATCAAGCCCGGATGCAGGAACTTCAGAAAGACCTGTCCCACAAGGTTGAGCTTGCCGAAGGCGTTACTGCCCGCGTCGGAGATATTTTGGCGGTCAAAGGTTATCAACGGCTGAAGAAATGAGTAGCGGTTGCTCCTCGTGACCGTTCGGCGAGTGGTACACCACCGACGCTGCGCACCGTCGCCGTTCGCGGCAGATGGGTGCCTATGGTCATAGGGCGGCCACCGCGTGAGTTTGAATCTTCCTCCCCCCCTGCGAATCCACAACCATTCAAATCATCCAATTTGAACAAGCGGTTAGGCTGATGAAAGCAGAACAACTCGATCAACTGCTGCGGTCCTTGAAGAGCCGGTTCGAGAAGAACTTGCACCGACATGAGGGCTTAGTCTGGGATCTTGTCCTGGCCAAGCTTGAGGCAAGTCCCGTGGCGCTGGGCCGCGTCGGCGAAATGGAGTCCTCCGGAGGTGAGCCAGACGTCATCGGATTCGACCAGCCCAGTGGAAAGTTCATCTTCTGCGACTGTTCAGCCGAGAGCCCAGTCGGCAGAAGAAGTCTTTGCTATGACCGCGCTGGGCTGGACTCGCGAAAGGAGCACAAGCCGAAAGGGAGCGTTGTCGAGACGGCCGCGGCCATGGGCATCGAACTGCTGAACGAGGAGCAGTACCGAGCGCTGCAGCAACTCGGCGAGTTCGACATCAAGACGTCCAGTTGGGTGGCCACACCCGAGGACATCCGCTCACGTGGCGGAGCCCTCTTTTGCGACCGGCGTTATGGTCAGGTATTCGTCTACCACAACGGTGCACAGTCCTACTACGGTTCGCGGGGTTTCCGTGGCCTGCTTCGGGTTTGAGGACGCCCAGCTGAATTGCCGACGTTGCCATGGCGAGGCAACGGACAATTCAACCGTTGCTTAGCGGTAACTTAACAGCGATGACAGCGGTATTCGTATCTGAAACCCTTTTCGCCGGACGCCGGTTCGTCTGCTCCCTGGCGGCGCGTCCAAACTTGCGGCGACGCTACGATCGACACAGCGGTCACTTGGCCGAGGACGATACCCTGAGGACCAAATCCTCGACCCCCGCTTCGGGGACGCTCGCTCGCAATCCGCTGGTGTAGTAATCGGCGTACTTGCGGGGAAGTGACCGGCCATGGTCGTGGCTTTCCAGCGACTGATGTTCCACCGATACCAGCTGCACGATGACGATGTCGTACTCGCCCGGTGGGCAACCTGCCTTCCCTTCGTCGGTCCGCAGTTGGAACCGCCCTTCCGGATCCAGCACCCCGACGGCCCGCGCGTTGGGGGCTTCCCCACGAAACTCGATCCTTCCTGTCCGGACGGGCTCGCCGTCTTCTTCAAATACCACCTGGCCGGCAACCGGCACCAAGGCCTGCCCCCCACACCCTGCGGCGCCCAGCATCAGCATCGCCGCCAAAAACAGGGGCACGTCCATACGAAGCGCTGTTACCACGATTCGAGTTCCACGACGCGTGAGTCGCCCCGATTGGCCAAGTTCCCCAACAGCCGCGTGTCGGTGCTGTTGGAGAATCCACGGACACTGCCGTCGACCAGGACGAAGTGACAAATCCCTGGGTGCCAACTCCCGAACGACAACATGTCGGCCATGATGTCACGCGGGCCATTGGCCAACCGCAGCCCCGGACCGGCGAGCCGTGCCGAGGCCGGGAGGTGCCTGCCGTCGTAGGCCGGCGAGTCCTCGGGGAACTGGGCCAACATCTCAATCGGGACGTGCTTTTCACCGAACAGGAACGTGTTGGTTTGGCCATCGATGATCGACGCCATCTTGACCCGATCCGCTGGCTCGTAGGGAACCCCGAGCCGACATCGCGGGCGAACGCTGATGATCGCCCCCGAACCGTTTCCGCCGAAGTAATAATCGGTCGCCGCGCCGACCGCCCCCGGCGTCAAATCGCCATGGCTCCCCGCGTAGTCGGCGAGTCCGCCCGAAGCCGCGACGGCGGCCGGCGCAAACCCAGAACCGCCCCCGCCAATGATCGGGCAACCGCAGGGAAGACGCCTGATTGGACCGTCGACACCAGGAGGCTCGCTGCTATAACCGACCGGCCTCGTCCCGGCGCGCCTTGACGGGCAGAGAAAGACATCCGGGACGAACTCGCGAACTTCCTGGTCGTGTTCGTACCAAGGGAGGTTCAGATTCCAGCGTTCCGCGGCGGCCGTCTGTTCGAGGTAGGGCAACAACCGGGCGAGCCAAGTCGGATGGATGCCGCCACATTCCTGACCCGCGACGGGATTCATCCCCGGATCATACCGAGCCGGCGGCAAATAGCCCTGGGCGTCGTGGTGCAGGTGGGCGGCGAGCCCAAGCTGTTTCATGTTGTTAAGGCACGACATGCGCCTCGCCGCTTCGCGAGCCGACTGGACCGCGGGCAACAACAATCCGACCAGGACCCCGATGATCGAGATCACGACCAATAACTCGACCAGCGTGAAACCGGCCGTCACCTTCGGTCTGCCGACGTTCAAGGCTGACGCTCCATTTTTTAAGACTTGTCTTCCCAAACCTCTGATTATACCCCGGCAGCGTATCGGAATAGCGGAAAATCGGGAGGAAATCGGGCGTCCCGCCACGCGCCCGAGCTCCGCCCTGATCACCAGTCCCATCCGTTAGCGATAATGGTTAGTGTTCACGGCGAATCGCCTTCGGGCCATCCAGTCCATCGCCAAATGTCCGAGGCCCTCCTGCCCCGGATGGCTTGCCAGCGGACGCTAGCGAGTGACGGGCGGCCGCGTGCCCTTCGGTAGGTACCAGCCGTGTCGCGATGGTCTTGGTCAGCCACCTTTGGGCGATTTCAACACAGAGACACAGAGGAGATACCGCTCCCAGTTCTCCGTGCTTCAAAAAGAACTTCGGTAGGTGCCCGTCATTTTCTGGCCACTTGTGCTCGTGCTCGAAAGTGACGCCGGGGACAAGAAGTTGCCGTGGATGGCTGGCACCGAACGGGCTGGCACCGAACGGGCATTCGCCGGGGGGCGGGCATTTTGAGGTTCGCATTAGCTCGACGGTTCGGCGCGGAACTCCTGGCGCTCTGCTATGGAGGCATTCTTACTGATTCCAGTCAATCGCGAAACCAAGACTTCCACGGTGACTGCTGGAACCAAAGCCATGGCAATCATGGTGAAAGAGCCGCTCGACAGAATGAGTTGCGACAAACCTTCTTGGCCGTGTTGCTCAAGGAAAAATGCGAGCCAGGCGAAGGAGTTCGCCAAAAACCCGAAGTTCAGCCCACAAATGGCGCCGCGTGTCAATGAACCGAGCAAGCGAGTGTGTCTGCATAGCAACCCACCGATGACCCACGCCAAACCGCTAGCAGAAATCAACAAGCCGAAATTTTGAATCAGATTGCGAAGGAGCAATCGGATGATGGAAGGACTCGAGAACCTTTCCCATACCACGTCAAATCCTTCGTAGAGTCCTCGGCCTGCATTGAA
>DITY01000028.1:812-3073 GCA_002422955.1 Planctomycetaceae bacterium UBA6172 | reverse complement strand
CGCCACCTATGTCGATCTCAATCCGATCCGCGCTGGCATCGCCGAGACGCTCCCAGCCAGCGATCACACCTCGATCCAGCGACGCCTCCAAGCACTCGTGGCCACCACAGCGGCGATGACGCCTACGGCAACCGGCGACGAACCGGTCATGACGCCGCCAGCTGACGTTGGCGTGCCCAGCACGGCTTCAGAAACCCCGTGCCCACAGCTGGCAGATGCGTTCCTCAGTCCACTCGCGATCGACGAACTCGGTGACTCGCTCGGACCATGCCCTAGCGACGGCGGTCGGCGATGCAGCGACAAGGGGTTCTTGCCGCTGTCGATTCAGGATTACGCACTGCTGTTGGACTGGACGGCGCGGCAGCGGGTTGCTGGCAAGCGAGGGGTCACGCCCGCTTCGCTGCCGCCGGTGCTGCATCAGTTGGGGCTGGCCGCGGAATCCTGGTGTCAATTGGTCGGGCGGTTTGGCGAGTTGTTCTTTTGCGTCGCGGGGCAACCGACCGTGATCGACTCGGCCCGCAGTCGTTTGCGTCAGCGTCGCTTCCGAGTCCGTCCTGCCGCCCGCAAGCTGCTCTGCGACGCCAGCTAATCGCCGGCAGGCTCACCGAGAGACTCGTCTAGTCAACTGTCGTTGGCGTTGAAAATACCAGCCTCGTGCCGCACCGTCTGGACTCCGCATCACCGGCCAAAAATCGGAGCAAGCGGAACGCCTGTCAAAGCCACGAATCAGCCTCCAAGCCATTCGCAACAAGACCATCCAGAAGTCGCACGCAAGTGTTGCCGAGTACAAAGGCACTGAGGTGCCTCGTCGTGCTGTGTACCCGCGGTTCTCGTGTCCCCGCTGTTTCTCGGACCACAACGAAGTGTGGTAGGCTTCGGGTCCCTTCGCAGCTGTAACAGGCAGCTTGGTCCTCATCCGGTGATTTGAGCATGAACGATTCCCATGCCATGCTGTTGGCTGCGATCGCGGCGGATGACGTCGCGGAGGTCGAGCGGATCGCTGCCTCCGATATCGATTTGAACCTGCCGTGTGACCACGGGGCGACGGCGTTGTTCCCCGCCATCTTGCGGGGCAATACCGACTTGGTGCGGGTTTTGCTTAATCATGGCGCCGATCCCAACTTCGTCACGCCCAAGGAGTCTTGGGAAATCTACGCTCCCAAACCACTCGATACCGCTTTGGCTGCCAGAGCGGTAGTCGATTGGGACACGTACGATCCGATCGTCAGTTTGTTGCAAGCCGCGGGAGCCACCGATTGTGACGGCCACCAGGTTCCGAGCGGGGAAGCGGCACGCGACCGCGCCCTGCAAATCGCGGATCCGTCACCACCACCGCCGGTGAAGCTGGTTTCCCGCCGCGGCTGTCGGCTAATGATCGGTCTGGTAGCGGTGCTGGCCGTTGGCGGCATGGTCGGGCTAGGGTTTCTGGTCCGCGAGGCTCGCCGAGCGGGGCAGACGATGGCATCCTATACCCCTTTGTCTCAAGTTGCGCTTGCCTTGCAAAATTACCATGACACCCATGGGCAATTTCCGCCGGCGTACCTGACGGACGATACCGGCAAACCGATTCACAGTTGGCGGGTACTGATCCTGCCGTTCGTCGAAGAGCATTCATTGTACGAATCGTACGATTTTTCCGAGCCGTGGGACGGGCCGAACAACTCGAAGTTGGCTGACCGAATGCCGCGTACCTTTCGGTCGGCTAGCGAACCGCCGTCGACAACCCACACGAACGTGGTCTTGATCACCGGGCCGGGGACCGCCTTTCCAGGTGCCGAATCGACGCGAATGAGCGACATCACGGACGGAACTCAGAACACGATCTTGTTGAGCGAAACGGCCGATTCGGACATCCCCTGGTTGGCCCCGCGGGACATCGAGGTGATCGGCGACATCGTGCCGCTGGGCCACACCGGCGATCCCGACCGGCCGGGGATTTCGGCGGTTCATTGGCGGCACCCGTTGGTGGTATTCGCCGACCGTATCGGGGGCTATCGGGTCAGCGACCAAATTCCGCCGGAGGCGTTGCGGGGGATGACGACGATCGCGGGGGGCGAGCCGATCAGCCGGGATGAGTTGATTCAGCAGGGGTACTTGAGCACTCGGACGGACGAATTGCGCTGAGGGGAAGGGGGCTTTGGATCGCTTGGTTGGCGAATTGAGAAAGCGCGTGGAAGCTGCGCCGGGGCAGGTCTTGTATTCGGAAGGTCCTCTCTAGTGGTGTGTCCCCGAAAAGCTAGTGGTGTGTCCCCGAAAAGGTC
>DITY01000028.1:0-741 GCA_002422955.1 Planctomycetaceae bacterium UBA6172 | reverse complement strand
CCCGAAAGGTCCATTCGTCTGCCACCTGGTGAAAAAGAACCGTTTCACCCAAGGATAGTTTTTCCTCGCCCAAACGACGGTTGGTCTGTGTGCTCCCGAGTTCCAGGACATAGCGGTATTTTTCACTCTCGCTTCGAACAGAAAAGCAAATTTCGAAACGCGTGGGGGCGTCTGTCTTGGGCAGCGGTCGAACGGAGTCTAAGGAAGCGGTTGAAGCGCCCCCCATGCCAGCGAAGGCTGCGGCAAATCCATTAGCTTGACCACACAGCGAATCCCGAAGAAACCGAATGGCGTCGACAAAGTTCGATTTGCCCGTCCCGCTGCGGCCGACCAAGATCGTTACCGGTGCGAACTCGACCGTCACATCCTGAACACTCTTAAAGTTCTGAATGCGAATTTCATGGATCATGGTTGATACCGCGTGGTCGATAGGCTTGTCATTCAAGCCTTGTGCTTCCGATCATTTTACTTCAATCTCGAATCGTCGCACCCGGCGGAAATCGCTAGCCAATCCGCCGGTTGCGGATCAGATCCCGCATGCCCTCGGTCACGAACGTCTTGTTGAAAAACGCGCTGCCATCGCCCTCTGATTTGATCAGTTCGTCGAGCTGCTCGATCTGGTCGCTCAGTTGTATCTTCAGAGCGTTGGGTTGCAGCACGCAGGCATCGCGGACGGTTTTCATCGAGTTGGGTTTTCTCTGGGTTCCCAGGCGACAGTGTACCCAGGGTTGCGCTGCGCTC
>DITY01000279.1 GCA_002422955.1 Planctomycetaceae bacterium UBA6172 | reverse complement strand
GCCCGCCCCAAAGACGACCTGTTCGAAAACTCGACGATGACCTTCGGGGAGCATCTCGAGGAACTCCGCAAGGCGTTGGGCAAGGCGCTGCTCTGGTTGGCCATCGGTCTGGTGTTCGGGCTGGCATTTTTCGCCAACCGCGTTGTCCGCTACGTCCAGGCGCCGCTCAAGGACGCGATTCAACAATTCAACGCCGATCGCGACTTGGCCCGATTGGGATTCGACCCGCGCGGCGATGATGTCGCTCCGCTGCGGCAATTGTTGACCGAAAACGGGCTGATGTGGGAATTGGTCTACGACGTGCCAGACGAATTGCTGACCCAGTTCGGTCTCGGCCGACCGCGGGGAACCGCGGATGACGCCCCCCAACCGCCAGCACCCCCGGCGGCCGGGGACATGCCCGCCACGGAGGGGGACGGCGTCGCATCGCCGAACGCGGCGACACTCGCAAGCGAAGCGACACCCGTGAGCGAAGCGGCGGAGGGAAGCGAAACAGCACCCGCAAACGGGACGGCGCCGGCCGTGCCGAGCGCGGCACCAGCCGCCACGGCAACCGAAGCGGCAACCGAAGCGGCAACCGAAGCGACAGACGCCGCGGTGACCGAAGCACCAACAGTCGCGGCAACAGCGACCGAAGCACCAGCAGCACCAGCAGCACCAGCTGCCGCGGTAGCCGAAGTGCCGAGCGCTGAGGCGACCGCGATCAAGCCGCTGCCGGTTGGCCCGATCCAGATGGTCGAATTGCTCAAGCAGTTGCCCAAGCCGGAGGATCTGCGGCCGCGATTGCAACTGCGACGCCACGAGATCGGGCTCAGCGCCCTGAAGGTGGAAGAGCCGTTCATGATCTGGGTTAAGGCCGGATTGATCGTCGGCGCGGTGCTGGCCAGCCCCGGGATCTTTTATCACCTTTGGAGCTTCGTTGCCGCGGGACTGCACGCGCACGAACGGAAGTACGTCTATGTCTACTTGCCGATCAGCATCGGGCTGTTCGTCTCCGGCGTCGTCTTGGCCTTTTTCTTCGTGCTGTACTACGTCCTCGAGTTCCTGCTGACCTTCAACGGCCAACTGGACGTCGCCGTGGAACCTCGGCTGAGCTACTACATCAACTTCGTGCTGCTGTTGCCGCTTGGCTTCGGCGTCGCCTTCCAGTTGCCGCTCGTCATGGTGTTCCTGGAGCGGATCGGGTTGTTCACGGTCGAGGCCTACATTTCGTCCTGGCGGATCGCGATCCTTGTGATCGCCGTGATTTCGATGATGGTCACCCCCGCGGACATTACGAGCATGTTTTCGCTGATGGTCCCTTTGGTGTTCCTCTATTTCTTCGGCGTGCTGATGTGCAAGTACATGCCGAAGGGACGCGGACTGGGAGGCGACGCCTACGATCCGGTATAATAAAGGGTCGTCCTTTTTCTAATTCAAATGAGCCGTGCCTTCTCCTTGCGGTGCCCCGAATCCGATGCGCTCTCCCGCCCGAACTCATCTGTTGCGGTTGTTGTTCTGCTTCGCCCCGGCGGTGGCCGGGATCGCCGCGGCGGCGGAGCAAGACCCGGCCGGCGGGGCTTCGCCTGCTAGCCCCGCCACGACCGCGGTGGTGGTAGCGGATTACACTTTCGCTGCCGCCCCCAACGGCCTCGTCGAAGACCGCTCCGGTTTTTCAGACGAGCTTTCGCTCCGCATCGACAAACCGCAGGCCACGACCGTTCGCGGCGGCAAGTTTGCGATCACCGCGCCGGTCGTGATCGCTTCGGATGGGCCGGCGGGCAAGATCATCGCGGCGGCCAAACGCTCGCAGGAAATCGCGGTCGAGCTGTGGTTGAAGCCGCAAGGTACCCAGCAGTCCGGCCCCGCCCGAATCGTCAGCCTGTCGCTCGATACCTCTCAACGCAACCTGACGATCGGCCAAGACCGCGGCCAGTTCGACGTGCGGCTGAGGACCACGGCGACCGACCCGAACGGCATGCCTTCGACCTCGACACCTCCGAATTCCGTCTCCACCGCCCTCACGCACTTCGTCTGCACGCACGCCGCGGACGGAACCACGATCCTGTACCTCGATGGCAAGCCGGTCACCACGCGGCAGATTTCCGGCGGATTCGATAATTGGAACGACGCCTATCCGTTGGTGATCGGCAATGAGCTGACCTCCGATCGCCCTTGGCATGGCGAACTGCACGGCCTGACGATCCATGACCGGGCCCTGACCGCGGACGAAGTCGCCCAGCGGTTTCGCGCGGGCGCCCCAACCGCGGTTGACTACGAGAGCCAGCTGCCACCGGCGCACCCGACGGCGGTCGATTTCGTCCGCGACATTCAGCCGATCCTGCGGGAGCACTGCTACGAATGCCATGCGGCGGACCAGGAGGACGGTGGGGTGAACTTGGGCATTCGCCGCCGCGCGCTGCAAGGGGGTCACAACGGACCGGTGTTCGCCATGGGGCAGAGCGCACAGAGCCCACTGATTCACCTCGTCGCCGCGATCGACGAAACCCGGGTGATGCCGCCCGACAGCGACGGCTTGTCGGACGACGAGATCGGTCTGCTGCGGGCCTGGATCGACCAGGGTCTGCCGTGGCCCGACAGTGCCGAGGTTGCCGACCCGCGCGAAGAGAAAGCGCAGGGGCACTGGGCATTTCAACCGCTGCACGGCGTCACCCCGCCCGAAGTGGCCGATGCCGCTTGGCCGCAAACCGAAATCGATCGCTTCGTGCTGGCGAAGCTGGAAGCCGAAAGCCTGCGACCGCAACCGCCAGCGACGCCCCGGCAACTGATCCGCCGACTGCACTTCGACCTGACCGGGTTGCCTCCCAAGCCGGAGGAGATCGACGCGTTTTTGGCTGACTCAACGAACGATCCGCAAGCGGCCACGCGGGCGCTCGTCGAGAAGTTGATCGAGAGCCCGCGCTACGGCGAACGCTGGGCGCGGCACTGGTTGGATGTGGCTCGCTATGCCGACAGCGATGGCCAAGAAAGTGATCGCGATCGCCTCACGGCCTATCCCTATCGCGACTTCGTGATCCGCTCGTTGAACGAGGACCTGTCGTACGACCAGTTCATCCGCTGGCAGTTGGCGGGCGACGAATACGAACCGCAAAATCCCGCCGCGGTAGCCGCCACGGGGTTCCTCGCCGCCGGCCCCTTCGCCGCCTTGCCCGATCGCTTGATGGAAGATGAGCGGCTGCGAAATCGCTACAACGAACTCGACGACATCATGTCCACCGTCGGATCCGGATTGCTCGGCCTGACGCTCGGCTGCGTCCGCTGCCACGACCACAAGTACGACGCGATCCCGGCGCGAGATTACTACAGTTTGTTGAGCGCCTTTCATGGCGGCGAACGGGCCGAGGTTCCGCTCGGCGCGACGGCCGACAAAGTGCTCGGTTACCGCGACCTCGGCCCGCAGCCGAGCCCCACTTGGCTCTTCCAACGCGGCAATTACTACGACCGTGACCAACCGGTGTCGCTCGGTTTCGTTTCGGTCTTAACCCGCGGGCGGTCGCCGGAGGAATACTGGCAAGCCGCGCGGGAACAGAACCCGACCGAAGCGAGCACCTCACAGCGACGGGCGCTGGCGGACTGGATGACCGACGTCGAACACGGTGCCGGGGCGCTGCTGGCCCGAGTGATGGTGAACCGCGTTTGGCACCACCACTTCGGACAAGCGATCGTCCGCTCGGTTGGCGATTTTGGCGTACGGTCGGATCCGCCGACCCATCCGGAACTGCTGGAATGGTTGGCCGATGACTTCGTCCGCAACGGCTGGAAACTCAAACGGCTGCACCAGCTGATCGCGCTCAGCGCTGTCTACCAGCAGGGGAGCAGCGGCGTGGCCCCGGCGGTGGATCCCGATAATCGGCTGCTGTGGAAGCTGCCGCTGCGGCGGTTGGAAGGGGAGATCCTGCGCGACGCGATCCTGGCGACCAGCGGTGCGCTGAATGACAAGATGTACGGCCCGGCGGTCAAATTGCCGATCGCGGCCGAAGCGATGCTGGCGCGGAACCTCAAGGATCCCTACCCGGCCAAAATTGACGACAGCGATGAGCTGCGGCGACGCTCGGTCTACCTGTTCCACAAACGCGTCGTCCCCTACCCGCTGCTGCAAGCCTTCGACAAACCCGATGCTCAGCAGAGCTGCAGTCGCCGTGATCGCACGACCGTCGCCCCGCAGGCGCTGGCGCTGATGAACGACCCGTTCGTCCGGCAATCGGCACTCACGTTCGCCACCCGCATTCGCGCCGATGTCGGCGACGAACCGGCCCGATGGGTCGAGCGAGGATATCAATTGGCGATCGGGCGCGAGCCCAGCGAGACGGAACTCGCCACGACGCTCCGGTTCATCAGCGCGCAGGTCGAGTCCCGAACCTCGCGTGACCCGGGGCTCGATGCGGGCCTAGTCGCCCAACAGGCACTCGCCGATTTCTGCCAGGTCCTGTTCAGTCTCAACGAGTTCATTTACGTGGATTGAAAGCCGATGCCATCCCTCCCTCCCAGCACGCATTGCGGTCGCTACCAACCGATCCTCAGTCGCCGCCAGTTGCTGCAGCGCGCCGGTGGCGGGATCGGTGGGCTGGCCCTGGCGCAGCTGCTGGCCGGCGAAGGCTTGCTCGCGGGGGACACGCCAGCGATCGGGGCAGCTGGGGCGGATGACGCCTCGGCAACCAACCCGCTGGCCGCCCGGCCGGGGCATTTCCCCGCGAAGGTCAAGTCGGTGATCTGGTTGTTCATGGAAGGGGCTCCCAGCTCGGTCGACCTGTTCGACCCCAAACCGGAACTGACCAAACGCGACGGCCAGAAGATCTCGATCGATGTGTTCAACGGCAATCCGGGACCGTTGATGAAGTCGCCGTTCTCGTTCCGACAATACGGCGAAAGTGGCGCGTGGGTCTGCGACCGCTACCCGCTGGTGGCCCAGCATGTCGATGACTTCGCCTTCATCAAATCGCTGCACAGCGATTCCAACGATCACGTCCCGGCGCTCTACCAGATCAACACCGGCATCGCCCGCCCCGGGTTTCCCGCCGCCGGGGCGTGGGTGACCTATGGCCTGGGCAGCGAGAACCAGAACCTGCCCGGTTTCGTCGTGCTGGGGAACAACCAAGGGATCAAAGGCGGCCCGCTCAATTGGCACGCCGGTTTCCTTCCCGCGGCGCATCAAGGGACGCTGTTTCGGTCCGAGGGCAACCCGATTCTGAACCTGACTCGACCCGCCGATGTCAGCCCCCAGGACCAGCGCAAGCAACTCGATCTGCTCGCCGAGCTCAACGCGCGGCATTTGGCGGATCGGCCCGGTGAAGCCGAATTGCTCGGCCGCATCCAGTCGTTCGAACTCGCCTACCGCATGCAGTCGGACGCGGCCCAGATGATCGACTTCTCGAACGAAACGGCCGCCACTCGCGAAATGTACGGGGTGGATCGCAAAGAGACACGGTCTTACGGCTCGAAGTGCCTACTCGCCCGTCGCCTCGTCGAGAGCGGCGTGCGTTTCGTGCAGGTCTACAGCGACGGCGAATGGGACGCGCACAGCGATCTGACCAAGAATCACAGCGGCCACTGCCTGGCGACCGATGCCCCGATCGCCGGCTTGCTGACCGACCTGAAGCAGCGCGGGTTGATGGATTCGACGCTGGTGATCTGGGGGGGCGAGTTCGGCCGGATGCCGGTGTCACAAGGCAAAGATGGGCGCGACCACAACCCGCAAGGCTTCATGGCCTGGATGGCCGGGGCCGGGATCCAAGGGGGCACGAGCTTTGGCGAAACCGACGAGATCGGATACAAGGCCGTCGTCGATCCGGTCACCGTGCATGACCTGCATGCGACGATGCTCCACCTGCTGGGGCTCGATCA
>DITY01000114.1 GCA_002422955.1 Planctomycetaceae bacterium UBA6172 | reverse complement strand
CTCGCGGAATTCATCCGCACCATCCCCGAAGAAGTCCCCGCGACGCGAGAAGAAAGCGGCGTGACCTACGCGCCGTTGGTCGAACGGGCGGTGTGGCGGACTGCCGCCTTGGTGCAGTGGGACAAGCACGTGACCGGAAAGGTTTCCGAGCATACGGACCGGGCGCTGCGAAACCTACTGATGCAACAATCGAGCCACGGCGGCTTTTACGCGCGAGGCGAAGTCGAGATCCCCTACGTCACCACCGATTTCGAATTGACGCTGCACGCGGTTCGCGCGCTGGTCGATGCGCCGGGTTGGCTCGCGACCTTGACCGACCCCGAGTTGCTCGCGCGAATCGACCGCCTGAAAACGTTTCTGCGCGAGAGCGAGCCCCGCAACGACTACGAGCGGGTGTTGCGGATCGAGTTGGCGACGCTGCTGCCCGAACTTGTTACCCCGGACGTACGCGCCGCGTCGATCGACCTGCTGTGGTCCAAGCAACGTCCCGATGGCGGCTGGAGCACGCGGAGCATGTCCGACACCGAAAGCTGGCGGACGCCGATGAGCGACACGGTGGTCAATCTGATCCGCAGCCTGCCGGACGCCGCCGCCCCGGAAAGCGATGCTTACATGACCGCCTTCGCGATCATGCTGCTGCGCCAGAGCGGCGTGCCGGCCGACGACGAACGCATCCGCCGCGGCATCGCGTGGCTGAAGCGGGAACAACGCGTCAGCGGACGCTGGTGGATGCATTCGCTCTATCGCGGCAATTACCACTTCACCACTTACATTGCGACCGCCAAGGCGATGCAAGCCTTGGCGATGTGTGACGAACTCCCGACGCTGTGAGCCATCAGACCAACTCGTGTCCGCATCCGCGACAGTATCGAGAATTCTCTTCGTGCCCCTCGAGCAAGCAGCTGGGGCAGGTGCGATTGGTCAGTCGCCGCTGTCGCTTGGATTCGATCAACTCGGCGGACACGAATCCGGAGGGGACGATAATCAGGCTGTAACCGATCAGGATCAGCACGGTCGAAACCATTTTCCCGAGAGTCGTCTTGGGTACCACATCCCCGTAACCGACGGTGGTCATCGTGACGACCGCCCAATAGATCGATTGCGGGATCGACGTGAACAGCGAATCGTTGGTGCCGTAGTTTTCGATCTCATACATCAAGGCTCCGGAAACGGTCACCGAAATCACGACGAACGTCAGGAATACGATGATTTTTCCGCGGGCTTGCCACACCGCCTTGGCCAACCCTTCCGCGTCGGTGGTGAGGTGAAAGAGCTTGAAAATGCGGAACACTCGCAGCAACCGGAACGAGCGAATGATGCCAAATGAGCCGCTGCCGGCGACCAACAATTCGACGTAGGTCGGCAAAACGGAAAGCAGGTCGATCACTCCATAGAAACTGGTCGCATAACGCCGACGATTGCCGACGCAGTACAACCGCAGGGCATATTCGACGGTGAACATGACGGCGAAGAACCACTCGACTACGACCAACCATTTCCCATACTTGGCATGGATCGGCTCGACCGTTTCCAAACAGACTACCGCCACGCTGAGCAGGATCAGCGCCAGCAGGGAAACGTCGAAGAACTTCCCCGCCGGTGTGTCCGACTCGAAGATGACGTCATAGATCTTGCGCTTCAGCGTGGCATCGGGCTGTGGCGAGGGAGCCTCGGGATGGACTTTGGATTTGACTCGGCTCATCAAAGGTAATCGTGGAGGCAGGCCATCGAACGCCCCCAGAGACTGGCCAGCGAAATGCGGCGGAATCGGGAGCTGGAAGCCTCCGATCTTATCGGGCCTTCGGCTGCGTTCGCTAGCCGGACGAGCAGGGGCCTGGCTTTAGCCCATCAGTTCCGCGATGGGAGTTTCGTCGCTGACCAGATGCGAGGGCCGACCTTGGGGCGTGTAGAGGATCTGAGCCGGATCGATGCCGAGTTTGCGATACACGGTCGAGACGAAGTTTTCCGGGGCCAAGACGCGTTCGCTAGCGGCATAACCCTGACGATCGGTCGCGCCGACGACGAGTCCTCCGGGGGTTCCGCCACCGGCGAACAGGACGCTCATCGCGTTCGACCAATGGTCGCGTCCCCCACGGCTATTGACCTTCGGGGTACGGCCGAACTCGCCCAAGGCGATGACCATGGTCCGCTCCAGCATTCCGGAATCGCGGAGGTCATCGATCAACGCGGCAACCGTCGCTTCGAACGGCGGCGCCTTCTTCTGGAACGCGCTGAACAAGTCGCGATGGTCATCCCAACCGCCGTGATAGAGCGTGACGAAGGGTACGCCAGCCGACACGAGGCGACGGGCGAGCAGGGCGCGTTGGCCGAAGCCGTGCCGGCCGTACTTGTCGCGGACCTGTTCAGGTTCACGATGGATATCGAAGGCGGCCTGCGCCTCGGGACTGCTGATCAATTGCAAGCCCTGCTGGAAAAACTCGTCGCCGACGAGGGTCGGATCGCCGGCCGCCTCATGGTTGATCCGGACCATCTGGTCGACCTGCTGCCGGATCTGCTGGCGGCGCGAAAAACGATCGTCCCCCAATCCCGAAGGTAGCGTGACGTCGCGAACCCGGAAGGAATCGCGGTTGGGGTCATCGGGGACGACGAACGGCGCGTACTTGGAGCCGAGAAAATTGGGGCCGCCGGAGCGGGACATGTTCGGCATCGAGAAGTAGGCGGGAATGCCGTGCGGCGCGCCGAGTTGGTGGGCGACGACGCTGCCGATGCTCGGATGGAAGCTGACGAAGGCACCGCAGCCGACCGGAATCCG
>DITY01000031.1:1944-3611 GCA_002422955.1 Planctomycetaceae bacterium UBA6172 | reverse complement strand
GGCAGGTTACGCATCTGCGCGTCCCAAACTGGGTTGAACTCCGCCCAACTGACCGCGATCGCACGCTCTCGGGCCCGTTGACGTCCCGCGGGATCCGCGAGGGACTGCACGGTCGATCGATAGAGTGTTTCGCCAAGCCGCTCTCGCACTCCGGGTCGCTGCAATTCGGCCAACAGCCAAATGTCGACCAAGTCGGCGGTGTCTTGATCGATCAGTCGATGGCTGAGCCTCATCCTGACCCCGATCTCCGCAAGCAGTCGCACTGACTCGGTGTACAAGCGGGCCGTGGCATCTGGGTCGGCCAAGATTGTCACCGCTGGTAGCGTTACCTCCGCCCCGTCTGCTGACCGGTCCAGCGACAGGCGGGTCAACGTTGCGATGCCACGGAGGTACTCGAGCACTCGCACGCTGCTGGCCGAGATCGGACCGGTGGAGCTGGCGAGCTGTTGACGAATCGACTCCAAATCACCCGACCATTGCTCCAACCAAGACGCTGCCGATTCAGGCACATTCTTCGGCGGCTCCGTCGCCTCGGCGGCTGAGCCGCCCATCGAGAATCCTGCGTCCGCGTCGAATGACGGCATGTCCAGCGACAGTCCCGGATCCTCCTGTTTGCCGAGCACCAGCTCCCTAGCGAGCACCAGTTCCCTAGGTTGAAGGGGGTGAAGGGCGTAGCGGGGTACATCGACGGCCGCCGCCAATTCCCGTGCCACATCGGAGGGCATGCCAGGCTGCTTGACCATAACGACCAAAATCGGCAAGGCCGGCAGCAGCAACATCGCCACCAGGAACCCGGCATGAGCCCCCCAGTAGCTTGGCCCGAAGCGGCGATCCATCCAACGTCGGGTCATGGCCCGCGTGGCCACCAGCGGGATGAACAGTACCGTCAGCAGCAACCAGATCGGCGTCCCGAGCTGCAACTGGGAAAAGCCGGCGTAGGCGAAGCCGATCATCGCGGTGGTCGGCGCGACGATCGCCGATACGATCGGGCTCGGCAGCAGTTGCGCGACCCATTGGGAAAGCACGTACACCATCACGACCCCCGCGATCATCAGGGGCCAGCCATCGGCGGCCGACAGCAGCTCGTCGAACGCAACAACGCCGGTCAGGTAGCGGACCAACAAGATCACCAACAGGAATGCCGCGAGCACCGCGGCGGGGAACACATGCCGAGTGAACCAGACCAACCGCGGAGCGATTCCCCGGTCCGCCAGGAACCGGATCCGCTGCCCCACCGAGTCGCTCTGAAAGACGCTCACACCCAGCCAGCTGATTCCTAGGATCGTTAAGAAGATGGGCCAAGGTGCAGGCTCGACGTTCCCCCTTTCCGTCAATGCGAACCAGGCTAGTGCCAACGCGAGTAGCGCAGCGATCCCGCTCAATAGGCTGCGGCTCTGGCTGAGAAACTGCCACACCATTGCCGCGGTCGGCGATGTCACCGCGCCGTAACCGGCCCGCCGCTGGGGCGTTCGATAGGCCTCTTGCCAAGGCGAGCGAAATGCGAAACGCGAGACGGTGACCGTTTCGGCGGCAAGCGACTTTCGGCCCCACCGCTCCGCCAGCCACCACGCCAGGACGCCGAGCAATACCTGGCTGAAAACCAAGATGGGAACCGAAGGGTCATGGTGAAAGTCAAACCGCCAAAGCTGCACCGCATCGATCGCATA
>DITY01000031.1:0-1760 GCA_002422955.1 Planctomycetaceae bacterium UBA6172 | reverse complement strand
GACAGCCAACGGATCGTCCGCTGCTCCTTTTCATAGCCGACCGACAACGCCCCGACACCCGCCGCGAACAGCCCTGGCATCGCCAGCGAGATCATCCCCGCCCCGACGATCAGCGCCTGGGCGAACGAGCCGTCATTGGCGAGCCAGCCGAACAGCAGAAACAGCAACCCCATAATCGGCAGCAGGGTGATCAGCGGCAGCAACTGCCGCAACTCCTTCCACCACAATCGGCCGAGTGCCAAACGATCATTCATGAGTAGTCCCCTGCTCTGCTCAGAACACTTCTGCGACACGCCGCGGGCCCGGGCCCGGTGTCGATGACAATGGCGGAACCTGGCCGCCGCGGACACAGGCGGCGAACAGTTCGTCCAGACTGGCCGGTCGGGTGTGAACCTGCGAAACGCCAGGCCGCGCTCGCCAGGCCGCCAATTCCGCTGGGGTGATCCCACGCACGATGAGCCGCCGCTGGCGTCCCTCGGCCTGATCACTGAGCAACTCGGCTGGCGGTTCCAGCGTCGGCAATTGGACCAACGGATCGTCCAGGCTGACCGTCACCTCGCTGACGGATTCCCGCAACTCGCTCAGCGAATCGACGATCCGAAATCGTCCCTGGTGCAGGATCGCCACTTCGTCCGCAACCCGCTCGACCTCCGCGATCTGATGACTCGACAGCAACACGGTGCGGCCCGTCGCCACGCGGTCGAGCATGCCCTCCAAGAACTCGCGACGAACCAGCGGATCGAGCCCCGAGGTCGGTTCGTCCAGGATCAGCAGTTCCGGGTCGTGTGCCAGCGCCAACGCCAACGCGACCTTGGCCCGCTGGCCTTTGCTGAGGTGCTTGAGCTTGCGATCTTCGGGAACGTCGTAACGTGAAATCGCCTCGCGATAGCGATCCAAATAGCCTTCTTCATAGAACGACGCGGCGAACCAGCCGATCTCGCCGACCCGCATCCAGTCGTAGAGCGCCGGCGCGTCGGCGACATAACCGACCCGGCGGCGAATTTCGAGCGCGTCGGTCACCGGGTCCAAGCCCAGCACCCGACACGATCCGGATGAAGGCTTGAGAAAGCCGGTCAGGCAGCGGATCAGCGTTGTCTTGCCGGCCCCGTTTTCACCCAGCAGCGCACAGACCGTGCCCTTGGGGACCGCCAGGTCTATCCCTCGCAAGGCGTCACAACCTGGGAAGTGGACGGCTAATCCGGATACGGAGATCACCGATTCGGTCGCGGCGGATGTCATGACGAAGTGTCCTTGCGAGATGAGAAAGCCGGGTCGCCCGGTTCATGAATTCGCATCGGTCAGGGAAGCCGACTCGGGGCTGGTGGATGAGACCGACGGCACGTTGCCGTTCAGTTCGAGCAATTGCTCGTTGACGATGCGCCGCACTTCGCTGGCCGAGAAGCCCGCGTGGAGGGCCTCGGTCAGCGCGGACCTCAGCCTCAAGCCGATCAGCTCGCGCCGCTCCGCGACGCACCGCTGGGTGGCTTCGGCACAGACCGCCAACCCGCGGCCACGAAGCGATTCGAGTGCGCCGTCGCTCTGCAGTTGCTGATACGCCCGCTGGATCGTGTTCGGGTTGATCGCCAATTGCTGGCTCAGCACGCGCACGCTCGGCAGCAGTTGTCCCGGCCGCAGCGTCCCTTCGGCGATCGCGAACTTCACCTGCCTAACGATCTGGTCGTAAATCGCGACGCCGTTGCTGGGTTCGATGGAGAAAAACATCATGCCTGCCGAGGGATCGTTCGCGGCGGTCAGCGCAA
>DITY01000206.1:3996-10542 GCA_002422955.1 Planctomycetaceae bacterium UBA6172 | reverse complement strand
ACTCGGGTGGCTGCCGCGAGTCGCCTCGCGAGGTGGCGAAATCGATTAGAATCCGGGTCGTTCCCGATCCCTCGTTCTCCCAGGTTGACCGCCATGACCCGCCTCGCCCCCGCCACTGCCGCAATCCTGCTGATTTGCTCCGCCCTGCTCGGTTCGCTTCCCGCTGCCCACGGTCAAACTGCGGCCTCCGCCTCCGATCTGGCCGCGGTGCTGCAGGTCGGTCCGGCGGGCGCGGGCCACGAAGCGGGACGTGCCGCCGCCGCACGCCTGTCGCAACTCCCCTCCGAGCAGATCGACACCGTGCTCGGTGCCTTTGCCGAAGCCTCACCGTTGGTCAAAAATTGGCTCCGCGTGATCGCCTCCAGCGTCGCCGATAACGGCGATTTCCCCCGCGCCGCGTTGCTGGCATTTCTCGCCGATCGTCAGCGCGACCAAGACGCTCGCCACCTGGCGTTTCAACTGTTGATGTCCGAGGACCCAGATTCGCTGCCGAAGTTGATGGAGGGAGCCGAGACCGATCCGAGCCTCCCGATCCGGCATCTCGCCATCTCGCGATTACTCGAACGTGGCGAAAAGCAACGCGAGGCGAATGAAACCGAAGCCGCGGTCGCAACGCTCCGACTCGCCTTAGCCGAAGGCCGCAATCCGGATCAACTCAAAGCTGCCGCCGGCGCTCTCGAGAAGCTCGGTCAAGCGGTCGATCTGGCCAACGAACTCGGCATGGTGCGGGATTGGTGGGCCATGGGGACTTATGACAACAAAGATTCCCAGCATTTCGCGACCGCCTACCTGCCCGAAACGGTCTACGCAAACACCGGCCGCTTGCCAGTCGCCTGGCTCGCTGACCAGGCACCGGTTCGCGATGCGGAAGCCGCGTCCGCAACCCAGGTTACCCACCGTGTGACCAGCGATGATGCGTTGGGCATGGTCAATCTCAATCCCCCCTTCGCCAACGCCAAAGACGCGGTCATCTATGCCTACGTCGAGTTCGAAGTCGATCCCACCTATTTCACGGCGGATGCGGCTGCGGACGGTTCCCGTGTCGCACAGGCTCGGCTCGGCAGCATCACCGCGAACAAGGTTTGGGTGAACGGTACGCTAGCGATTGCCAACGATGTCTATCACTCGGGCACCCGCATCGACCAATACATCGGGGAGTGCCACCTCAAGCCGGGCTTGAATACAGTTTTGGTTAAGGTTTTGCAAAATGCCCAAACCGAACCTTGGGCCCAAGACTTTCAATTCCAATTCCGCTTTACGGATTTGACCGGCGCGGGCCTGGATATCCGAGCGACCACGCCGGCCGCGAAATAGTTACCGCTCCCAAGCCCCGTGAAACTTAGCAAGAATTCCCTCTCGGCATTCCAGCCAAGGTTTCGCTGAGCGGAACGGTTCTCAAAGGGGGCGCACCCCTAAGAAAAAACTTGTCCCCCACTTGTCTCACTCCTAGCATGACGCATCGAACGGAAGTCGTGCGACCTGTCGATTGACTGAGTCGCTGCCCCCCCGGATGCCGAAGTTTCCCGGCAAACTTTCCCAGTTTTTGGAGTTGAGTGAGATGAAGAAGTTTTTGATGCTGTGTGCCGCGTTGGCTCTGTTCGCCGCCCCCGTCCGTGCCGCTGACGCACCCAAGACGATCGTCGAAACCGCCGTTGCCGCCGGTAAGTTCAAGACCCTGGTTGCCGCAGTTAAGGCCGCCGGTCTGGTCGACGCGCTCAGTGGCAAGGGCCCCCTGACCGTCTTCGCCCCGACCGACGAAGCCTTCGCCAAGCTCCCCAAGGGGACTGTCGAATCGTTGCTCCTGCCGGAAAACAAGGACAAGCTCGTCGCGATCTTGACCTATCACGTAGCCGCTGGCGACATGACCGCCGACAAGGTCGTCAAGACCACCTCGATCAAGTCGCTGCAAGGTCAGCCGATCACGGTCAAGGTCACGGACGGCAAGGTCACCGTCGACAAGGCCAACGTTGTCGCGACCGACATCAAGTGCAGCAATGGCGTGATCCACGTGATCGACGCCGTCATTCTGCCCAAGGAATAAGTCAGGAGTGAACTCCACAGAGCTCCCTTGAAAATGCGAAGGCCGGACGTCGAACTTTCGACGATTCGGCCTTCGTTCGTTTTCCGACTTAGGTTGTCCCCAAAGGGCAATCCCGGCGAGAAGCGGAGGGGTTACAATGTCAGTCCGTTTCGAAAGGGTTCGCTCCGACCGGAGTCCCCTTCGAACCGTGCCCCAACCTTTCCCCAGCGATCTCTCCTATCCCTCTCGGAGGCTATCCTCGTGTCCCGTTTTCTCTTCGTGCTGCTATTTTCCGCCGCCTGCCTGTCACACGCCACGGCTCAAGACTCGGCCGTCTCGATGTTCGATGGCAAATCCCTCAAAGGTTGGGTCGGTAGGCCTGATCTGTGGTCGGTCGCGGACGGCGCGATCGTCGGTCGTACGTCCGCCGAAGATCCGATCAAGAAAAACACCTTCTTGATTTGGGAAGGCGACGCCCCCCAAGATTTCGAACTCAAGTTGAAGTACTGGGTCGAAGCCGGTAACAGCGGCATCCAATACCGCAGCAAAATCGTCGAGGGTGCGCCCGATTTCGTCGTGGGCGGCTATCAAGCCGACATCGAGGCCGCGAACAATTACACCGGTATCAACTACGAAGAACGCGGCCGCGGCATCCTCGCCCAACGGGGCCAGAAGGTGACGATCGGTGCCGATGGTGAAAAGCAGGCCGAGAACTTCGGGGACGCCGCGGAAATCGCCAAAGCTTTCAAGACGGACGGCTGGAACGAGTATCGCGTCGTCGCCAAGGGCACCGTCCTGCAGCACTTCATCAACGACCAACTGACCGCCGAAGTGCATGATCAACAGCCCGAGAAGGCATCGAAGGATGGCGTCATCGCCCTCCAGTTGCACGTCGGGCCGGCGATGGTCATTCGCTTCAAGGACCTGACCATTCGCCCGCTCCAGGACTGACTCAGGATAGCGCCCGCGTGGCTGGCATTGACTCACGGGGATCATGATCATGGAGTTCTTTCCCATTTCCCGGCGCCTCGAACATGTCTGTCACCAACAAATCGATTTGGCCTAACGGCGACCAGACCAACGCGCTGCTGGTCGCCGCCAAATTGGGAGACGGTGAGGCGGTTGGACAATTGCTCGATCGCCATCGGGCCTCGGTCCGGCGATTGGTCGAACTCCGCTTGGATCGCAAGGTCCAACGGCGTGTCGATGTCAGTGACGTCGTTCAGGAGGTGATGTTCGAGGCCAGCGGCCGCTTGGACCGCTACCTCCAGGACCCCGCGATGGCGTTCCACCTTTGGATCCGCCAAATCGCTTGGGATCGGATCATCGACACCTACCGACGACATCGCGTCAGCGCCAAGCGGAACATGGATCGCGAACAGCCCATGTCCGTTCCCATGGGCGGCGATCAGTCGAGCATCCAATTGATCGCTCAGCTGCGCGACCCCGCGATGACCCCCGCCACCGCCGCCACGCAGGCGGAGTTGTCCCGCACCGTCGAAGCGGCCATCGATCGCTTGGCGGATCAGGACCGCGAGGTGATTCTGATGCGGCATTTCGAACACCTGTCGAATCAGGAGATCGCCGAGGTCCTGGGGCTCAATCCCCCGGCGGCCAGCATGCGGTACTTGCGGGCCTTGCGTCGGCTTCGCCAGTTGCTGCAGGACGCCGACCAGTCAGGCGCGGGCGATGAATCGGCGGGTGGGTATTGACGTGCCCCGCAATCCCACCGCCCGCTCCTCGGCTTTTGAACCCACGGTCGACTTTAGGGCTCCCACCCCGGCCAGCCCATTGCCAGCGGCCGATTCCGACGAGGCCCTCGATTCCCCCCGCGATCTCCGCATCGCCCAAATCCTGTCCGACCTAGCCGATCAAGTCGTGGCGGGGCAGTCGGTCGATTTCGCCACCATCTGCCAGGCCCACCCCGATTTGGCATCCGACCTGCGTCGGTTGTGGGGAGCTGTCCTCGTCACCGATATCGCCGGCCTCGCCGCCGAACAGCTTCCCAAAGATGACTCGGCAACCGGCACGACGAGCCGTTGGCAACGGTTGCAATTGCCCACCCAAATCGGGGATTACGAACTCCGCGAGGAACTCGGGCGCGGCGGCATGGGCGTTGTCTTTCGCGCCCGACAGTTGAGCCTCAGTCGCGACGTCGCCGTCAAGATGATCCTCCGCGGGCGATTGGCCAGCGAATTGGATCTCCAGCGATTCCTCTCCGAAGCCTCGGCTACCGCGCGGCTGCAGCATCCTCAGATCGTACCGGTCTACGAGGTCGGCGACATCGACGGCCGACCCTTCTTCAGCATGAAACTGATCGAGGGCTCCAGCCTCGCCGATCGACTGGCCGACGGCCCCCTGCCGGAGCGCCAAGTGGCCCAGTGGATCGCCGTCGTCGCCCGCGCGATCTCCTACGCGCACCGCCAGGGCATCGTCCATCGTGATCTCAAGCCCTCCAACATCCTGTTCGACGAAAATTCGGTCCCGATGATCTCCGATTTCGGGTTGGCGAAACGTTTCGGGGTCGAACATGACCTGACCCGCAGCGGCATGCTGGTCGGCACCCCGTCTTACATGTCGCCTGAACAGGCGAGCGGTCGCCGCGACGATGTCGGTCCGGCCAGCGACATCTATAGCCTCGGCTGCGTCCTCTACCACGCCCTGACCGGGCGACCGCCGCTGGTCGCCGATTCGGTGATGGAATTGGTCATGTTGGTGTTGGAACAGGACCCGATGCCGCCGCGAGCGCTCCGTCCCCGACTCGACCGCGATCTGGAAATGATCGTGATCCGCTGCCTGCAGAAGCCCTCCGACTTGCGCTACGAGACGGCGGACGAACTGGCGGATGACCTGGAAGCCTACCTCCGCGACGAGCGAGTCTCCGCGGCCAGCGGCCGGTTCTCCCAGGTCGTCGCCCGCTGGTTTCGCGAAACCCATCACGCCAGCGTGCTCGAAAATTGGGGCCTGCTGTGGATGTGGCACGCGATGGTCTTGCTCGTCGCCTCGCTGCTGACCTGGGTGCTCGAACATCAGGAAGTCGCGCAACGATGGTCTTACATCAGCGTCTGGGTGATCGGCTTAGGGGCTTGGGCCGCGGTGTTTTGGAAGCTCCGGCAACGCATCGGCCCGGTAACGTTTGTCGAACGTCAAGTCGCCCACGTCTGGGGGACCAGCATGATCACCATCGCGATGCTGTTTCCGCTCGAATGGTGGCTGGATCTGCCCGTCTTATCGCTCTCACCGTTGCTGGGGGTGATCACGGCCGGGGTGTTCATCATCAAAGCCGGCATGTTCAGCGGCGCGTTCTACGTTCAAGCCGCGGCGCTGTTGGCCGTCGCCGTCGTCATGGCCGTTTTCCCCCGCTACGCGCACCTCGTGTTCGGCGTCGTCGCGGCCGCCTGCTTTTTCATCCCCGGTTACCAATTCCATCGCCGGCGACGGCGTTAGCACTCAACCGATTCCCAGGGCGTTGTCCTGGGATGTCACCTTGTCTGCCGTTGGCAGACAAAGCAAACACGACGGCCCTGCAATCGTCCCAACGGGACGAACGGTGATAGCCCAGGGCAACGCCCTGGGAACCATGCCCAAACACCATCCTCACCCCAACGGGGTGAACGATTTTGGGCGGTGGGGGTGTGCCGTTGAACCACTCAGTCGCCGAGCGAAAACAGCCGCTTGATCGCTTCCAGCATGCTCCGGTGATGCCCCTCCGCGGCCGCCTCGCGGAGCGACGCCAAAGGCGGATGCAGCAGCTTGTTGATCAGCCGGTCGAGCGATTTCTCGATTTCGGGATACGCTTCCTGAGGGATGTCCATCTGGCTCAGCTTGTTGCTCAGCCGCATCCACTCCTCGCGACGGATCTCGTCCGCGTGGTCGCGAAGTCGTTGGATCACCGGTCCGGTCGCGCGGTGATGCAGATCCGCGACGAATCGCTGCGTCTCCTCGTCGATGATCTTTTTGGCTTTGGGCCATTGCCGCTGACGCTCCTGGCGATTGCGTTCGCAGGCCGCCTGCAAGTCGTCCACGCTGTACAGGTACACCTCATCCAGCTTGCCGACCTCCGGAGCCACATCCCGGGGGACCGCCAAGTCCAGAATCAACAACACCCGCTCGTACCGCCGCTCCCGGGCCGCCTGGAACCTCTCCCAGGTGACGATCGGTTCCGGCGACGACGTGGTGCCGATCAACACGTCGGCCTCCACCAACGCCTGATCCAAATCGCCCCAGTCCATCGTCCGCGCGCCGAACTCGCTCGCTAATTCCTGCGCCCGCTGCGGACTGCGATTCAGAATGCGGACGTCGTCGGCGCCGGCATCCATCAGGTACCGCATCGATTCGCGGCCCATGTCCCCCGCGCCCAACAGCACCACGGTCTTGCCCGCCAGCGTCTCAAAAAATTCGGAGGCGACTTCGCCCACGGCGACGCTGGGGACACTGACCCGTTTGCGATGAATGGTCGTTTCCCGCTGCACCCGCTTCGCCACACGGCTGGCCGCCTGAAACGCGGCATGCGTCAGTGGCCCCGC
>DITY01000206.1:3798-3965 GCA_002422955.1 Planctomycetaceae bacterium UBA6172 | reverse complement strand
AGGTGCGATATCGCTTCCGTCCCGCTGCGATAAATCATCGCCTCGACCAACGCGTCGACCGACATCTGCCGTTGTTGGGCCAGAAACTCGATCACTTCGGAACGATCCGGGCCCCCGTCCAAATCCTTGCCCGGTGCCGACTCACCCGCGGCGGTGTACAGCTCCAC
>DITY01000206.1:1918-3793 GCA_002422955.1 Planctomycetaceae bacterium UBA6172 | reverse complement strand
AGCCGTTCACGGAAATCCACAGCCGCCGTTTGGTGGCTGCAGCCGATCATCTGCAGTTTCACGACGCGTCACCCATGTCCCGAAGCGAACTCCGAACCGTCGACTCTAACGATCGACGACCGTGCTCGCTGGATAACGTCCCGTAAATCGCCAACACCAAAAACCCGAAACTGGCCAACGTCAAATAGACAATTTTACGCCCCTCTCGGGCCGGTCGATAAAAGAATTCCACCCCCGTCGCGACCAACAACCAGACCAGCAGGATCAGCGAAAAGATCACGCCCCCCTCGGTCCAGCTGACGTTTCCGGCGCGATTCAGGTTCATCACGACACCGGACAACAACCCGAGCGCCATCGCGATCGTGCTGACGACCAGGCAATGGCGATTCATCGCCTGCAGCCGGTCCAACGTCGGCAATCGCATCCCGCCGCCGCCCGCCTGCTTGGATTTCAGCCGGTGGGCCTGGGTCAGGTACATCAATCCCGCGACAAATCCCATCAGGACCGCCGCCGTGCCGACCATCATCGCCAAGCCGTGGATCGTGCGCCACATCCCGACCGCCTCGACCCGGGAAAACGGCTCCCACTGACGCATCGGCCAGGCCATCGCCACCAGCAACAATACCGGCGGCAACAAAAATACCCCGACGCTCGTGTCCGGCCGCCGCAGGTAAAGCGTCAAGAAACAGGCGGCCAACCCCCACGCGACCAACAACGACCAGTCGTGCCAACCGGCCAGCAGCCCCGCGTCCGAGTCCGTGCCTTCGCCAACCGCTCGCACGATCAAGTAGACCGCGTGTGTGAATAATCCCGCGATCGTGAAGCCGATCGTCAACAGCCCTCGTCCAGGGAGCTTCCCCAGCGTGCGGCTGAAGTCCAACAACATCGCGACGATGTAACTGCCGACGAAGCAGGTGACCGAAATGCCGCCGAGAAAACTTTGCATCAACCGCCGATTCGAATCGCTGAGGTCTGGAAAGCCGACCGGTCAATCGCCGGCGGACACCGCTTCCATTTTAAGCGAATGGCGACCAGTTGTCCCTGCCGTTTTGGCCCGTCCGAGCAAGACGCCTCCGGTTCCGCCCAAGATTTGTGCGGCCGAGCCGATAAAAACGAACGGATCGATCGCATAATTCCAGAAATTGACCGCCCCCGACAGCCTGGCTTGCCAACTCAAGACCACCCCCACCCCGAGGGCCGCTAAGCCCCAGTGGCCGGAATAAGCCAGTCCGGCGGCCAGCGCTAACGTCGCCCAGCCGAGCATCGATCCGTAGCCGAGCCCGTACACGTCCGGCCCGACCCCCGACAAGGCGGGCAGATACAACGCCAAACCGAGCATCGCCCAAAACGCCTGCTCCGCCCGAACCGGCCGCGGGCGCCACACCCAACCCTCGGCGCCCGGACCGAGCGGGGCAACGTCGCAGGCCGCGACGCTCCCCAGCCCACGGCACCCTAGCCCACTGCCTCTGGCCCAGGCCGCGGCCAAATAAGCCAACGTCGTAAAACTCAGTTCACCCGATACCGCCAACAACTGGCCACTCAAGTCAACCTCGCCCACCGGGACCAAGCCGATCGCGAACGCGGCGGCTAGCAGCAACCCCGCCCGCAGCAGCCAGCCCGACAAACCGAGCTCCCCTCCGGAAGCCCTTCGCCATCGGGAAATCAGCAGCCCCGCGATCGCCGCGACCAGTAGGGCGAAGGAGAGATGAGTCCAGAGCCAGGGTGCCAATGTCACTTCTGCGCCTCCAGCCAGGCCTCGTTGAAGCGGACGTGCCGTATCTGGCCCCGACCGTAGGTGTAGGTCAGGTGATATTCGCCAGCCGCCCCGCGAATCAGCGTCGGGTAGGACGATTCCGAGCCGTCCGGCAATGGCTC
>DITY01000206.1:0-1845 GCA_002422955.1 Planctomycetaceae bacterium UBA6172 | reverse complement strand
TCGGATCGGTTCGCGTACACGAACGGTTCCGCGCTGCCGCCCCGACGATGGAACGCTCGCAGCGCACTGGCCGACTCGGCATGGATCGCCGGCTGCAAGGTGTCGACGCCACCACTCATCCGATAGCGGGCCACCAACCGCCCGTCGGCATCCAGCCGCGCCAGCTCACCGAACAGCTGCAGGAATTCGTGATAGATCGGCAGCAACACCCCGCCATCCGCCAGATCGATCGGCGGGTTCCGCACCAGCGAACTGAAGTTCAGAAAGGGGGACGTGATCAACCGTTCCGCATCGCTCCAGTGCCCACCGTCGTCATCGGACCATTTGACCGACACCGACGCCCCGCTCCAGCCGCCCAGCGAGACGGTGACGAAGTACATCCACACCCGACCCCGCGGGTCGCGGTGCAGGACCGGATTGCCGAGCTTCTTGACATAACGACCTAGCTCCTGGCTGGCCGAGGAACGGTCGATTACCTTCCCGGGCTCGCCCCAAGTTTCACTCGCCGCATCCCACCGCGCCAGGTAGATGGCCACGTCTTTGGCACCCTCGCGGGTCCCCGCGAACCAGGCCGCGAGCAGATCGTCGCCGGCCCCACGGGTAATCGTCGAGGCATGGACCGAGGGCGCTCCCGGGATCGTCTGCATGAACGCGTCTCGAAAGATCGGCTCGGAACTTCCGTCGCCGGTCGATGCGAAGGCCGTCGCCGCCACGCGCGGCGGTCGCTGCGGGCGATTCGCCGGAACGATCAAGCTCACGCCGACGGCGATGCCCAAACAGCACCAGACGATCGCCGGAACCCATCTCCGTCCGAGCGGGGACCGCTCGCTATCGCCCGCCTGGTCGGCGGGCACGGGTGAGTCGCTCAGGCCGCTCGAATCGGTCATTTGCCCTTCGGGGCGGGACGAGCGATTTTGGCCAACTCCGCGTCCAAGCTCGCCGCGTGGATGTTGTTGGCAACCACTTTGCCCGACCCGTCGATCAGCAGCATCATCGGCAGGGTTTGCACGCCCAGCTGCTTGGCCAAGCCGCTCGATTCCAACCCGCCATCCTCGAACAGATGGATCCACGGAGCGGGGTTGGATTGCAGATACGTGGTCGCTTGGTTGCGGGCGCTGTCGACATTGATCCCGACAATTTGCAGACCAGCCGACTGATACTTCGCCTGCAACTGGCGGAGCAGCTTCATGTCCTGCTTGCAGGCTTCACACCAAGTGGCCCAGTAGTGGATCACGACCGGCTTGCCCTGCAACTTGGCCAGATCAAACGGCTGGCCCTGGATCGTCATCCCCCGCAACGGTAGGCTCTTGCCCGTCGATTCCAAGCGTCGCACCGCCCCCGCCGCCTTCTCCGCCATGTCCGTCCCGGGGAACGACTTGGCGACCCGGGCGTAGAACTCGATCGCCTCGGTCTCCTTCTCCTCGAACTCCTTGCTGAGCGCCAACTGGAGCAGCGCTTGCGCCGCTTCGGGGCTGGTCGGATGCTCGTCGACAAACTTGGTCAACTCGGTCAGGTACCATTCCTGCACCTTCGCGAAGTCGGCGTCGGGCGTCTGCTTCTGCACATACTCGGTGCTGATGATCTGGAACTTGACGTAGGCCTGCAGCGCCTTGTCGGTCGCCGGCAATTCGCTGCTGAACTTCCGCAGCCGCACCAGTCCATCCGGATAGGTGCCGTTCTGCACCGCGACGCTGACCGTATCGACCAACTGACGCATCCAGGTGTCTCGCTCGGTCGTATCGCTCGAAGTCGAGATCAACCGTTCGACCACATCGACGCGGCGGCGGTTCAGATCGGCCTGGTCCGCCGGCTTCGAGGCGGTCGACAATTCACGGTCGATCTTTT
>DITY01000307.1 GCA_002422955.1 Planctomycetaceae bacterium UBA6172 | reverse complement strand
GCGTCATCACTCCAGGATCGGTTAATCGATCGGTCCCTGGCTTCCCGTATCCCTTATGTTGTTCGTGAACCTCATGCCACGCAAACTCAGCACACGCCGTCCCGCGGCAAGGCACCGGCTCGGTCTCCGAACGATTGAAAAATCGGCGTTTATTAGTCGCCGACTTTGAGTTGCTCAAAGACATCAACGCCACACCCCAGACCGCCGGTTCGAGTCTAGAAAACATTGTCGAGGTCGGCTCGCTCAGTTTCTTCACAGCGACAACCGCAACCCACGGCAGAGAACTCTGGAAGACCGACGGGACCGCAGCCGGCACCGTCATGGTCAAGGATATCAACGTCGGGATCGGCAATAGCGGTTCCGGTTTCTGAGGAACGTCAACGGCACGCTCTATTTCCGTGCGGACGATGGCGTGGCGGGTGATGAACTCTGGAAGACCAACGGGACCGCGGAAGGCACCGTCCTGGTCAAGGATATCGGGAAGGCAACGGGTGATATAACCAGCGGGTCAAGAGACTTTGAGTTCTGGCCGCCAGGGTCAGGCCTTGAGTTCTGGCCGCCAGGGTCAGGCCTTGTTTTTGGTGTTCAGGTGGAGCGATGTTTCGATCTCGCTGGCTCTCTTTCGCCATCTAGCGGATCCCTTGAACTGCTGCTGGGCACGGCGGACTAGATTGGAGACGCTGTCCGTGCCGGTAAGACCAAAGGCCGGGCCGAGTTCCCTGAGCGTTGCACCCGTCCAGCGACGACACAGCCAAGCAGCCATATCTCGTCCAGGAGCCGCGCTTCGAAACGCCGCGTACTGTAGGCGATCAACTCCGTGATGTAACGCGGTCGCCTCCAGAACCGCCGCAACAGTGACACCGCGAACGCGCCGGATAGGCGATTCGTGGCGAGGACGATCTCCACCCTCGGCCAGAGCGATCATCCGGCGGAGAAAGTCTTCACTCCCAAATACCCACTCCCGCAACTGCTGCTTGAACGGATCTACCGGGTCCACGAGCCCCTCGTTGACGTAACGGCGATAGGCCCCTGCCGCATCCTTGCCGCCAACCGCCGCGTTCCAGTAGGTGTGCAACTGGTCGTATTGNNGCCCGCGCAAGGATTCAAGTGAATGTACCGGCTAAGCGTCCAGTAGTACCCGGCATCTTCGACGAGGAAGGCTTTGTACCGGCCTTGGTACAGATGTCCGGTGCGCTGATTGCGTTTGGCGTACCAGTTGGCATACCCGGAGAGCCAGTGTTGCATCCCCCGAGCCAAGTTCGGCTCGGGAGTCTGAATCAACGCATGAACATGATTGGACATCCAGCAGTATGCGAGTACGATCCAGCCACTGCGTTCTACTTCCTGGCGAAGTCCGTCGGTGAAGCGTTCGTAGTGACCGTCGTCGTGAAACAGTGCTCGCCGGCCATCACCGCGGGTTACGATATGGTAGATGGCACCGGCGAACTGGATGCGTGGGGGCCGAGGCATAACAATTGCCAACCGTGTGGTTTCGGGATCCGAGAATCATCCCACAGTCCCGATCGTAGCGGCCGCCAAAACCGAACGCAAGGCNNCTGACCCCAGCGAAGCCACCTGCACTGCGTCCTTTGCTGATTCGCGCCTACAGCGAGTTGAAGTTGGATGAACTGCGGCAGCAGGAAGCGTTGATCTACAACAATCAGCTCAACGGCGGCTGCTCGCACTACACCCAAGCCCGGGTCCTTCCACCAAACGACCGCCAGCAGGAGCCGGCCCAATGGGAACCGGAATTTCGCAAGCGGGCGAAGCCCACGATGGCTTCGCCCACGTACAGTAGCAACGCCGCACGCCTTTCCCAATCGCGGCCCGCGAACTGACCAAGGTGAGGACCGATGCTGGGCGGTGCTGGAGACGTCATCGCGCCTGCGCCGAGAGCACGCGCAACTGCTCGGAAGACCGCCGCAGCTTGGTCGCGAGCGACACGCCGATGTTGCGTAGGATCGTCGCATGGATCCGGGGGTGGCTTTGCTGCAGGCCGAGAAAGTCATCGGCTTCCAGCACGCTGCACTCCACTTCCATCTCGGCCTCCACGTGGGCCGATCGCCGCGCGCCGTCGATGAAGGCCAGCTCCCCCACCATCGTGCCGACCGAGAAGCTCGCCACCCGGGTTCCCTTGCCAGGTTCTCCCAGCCACACGCCTACGAGCCCCATGGTGAGAAGAAAAAGGTTCGTGGCGTCCTCGCCGCGGCGGATGATCAACTCACCCCTCGCGTACGTCCGATGCGCGAGCAGCCCGCCGAGCACCTCGAGTTCCTCGTCCGTGAGTCCCGCGGCGATCTCGAACGACCGCAGGTCGCCGACTCCGTTGGTTGCCGACGGCATCATCTCCGCCAGGAGTTGGTCCTCGCACCACTCGATCGCCTGATCGGTGGTGGGAAAGCGGAACATGCATTCGACCTTCGCGGCGCCGGCCCCGCATGCCGCCACCTCCTCGCGCAGGGCCGGAAACCGCTGGGTGTGGGTGAAGAGTGTCGCGGCGCCACGGCGCGTGAGGTTGTCGGCGAGCTCGGCGAGCAGCCGCGCCGCAACGCTGTTGATGGCGGTGACATGGAGGAAGTCCAGGATCACGGTCCGCGGCTGCTCGGCTTGAACGAAGATCCAACGCACGATTGGCTCCGTCGTTGAGAAGGCGAGGTTGCCCTGGATTTCTACTATACGGATGCGCCCGCCGTGGTTCCGTAGGCAGGTCCGCTCGGCGAACTGGCGGCTGCGGGTGGAGCTCCTCTCGGCGGCGGTGTAGGCCAGACGGCGGCTCGACTGCGGGCTGTAGGGCGGGTTGAACTGGTGCAGCTGCCAGATCCGCGACAGCTCCTCGCACACCTTGAGAGCCCGCACGCTGTTGCCCTGCTCATCGAGCCGCGGCGAGAAAACGCCGATGCCCAGCTGGCCGGGAAGCACCGCCAGCACGCCGCCGGCGACGCCGCTCTTGGCGGGCATACCCACGTTGTAGATCCATCCTCCGGAGAAGTCGTACATGCCGCACGACGCCATCACGCTGAGCACGTTCTCGACGTGCGCGTCCTCGATCGCCCGCTCCCCGGTGACGGGGTTCGTGCCCTGGTTGGCAAGTGTAGCCCCCATCAGAGCCAGGTCGACGCAGCGCACGGAGATCGAGCACTGCTGGAAGTACACGTCGACCGCGTCCGTCGGATCGCCGTCGAGGACGTCGAAGTTCCGCAACAGGTGGCCGATGGCTCGGTTGCGGTGCCCCGTGCGGCTCTCCGACTCGTAGACCTCCCGATCGATCCGCATGGGGCGGCCGGTGTAGCGGCCAAACATCTCCAGGATCCGCTGCAGCCGCTGCTGGGGCGTGTCGGCCCGGATTTGCCCGGTGGTGGCGATCGCCCCCGCGTTGATCATGGGGTTGAGCGGGCGGCCGGTCGTCTTGTGGAGGCTGATGGCGTTGAAGGCGTCGCCGCTCGGCTCGACGCCGACCTTGGTGAACATCTGCGATGCGCCCTGATCGTCGAGGGCCAGGCCATAGACGAGCGGCTTCGATATTGACTGGATCGTGAACTCGTGCCGGGAGTCGCCGGACTCGTACACGAAGCCGTCGGCGGTGGCGAGACAGATGCCGAACAAGTCCGGATCGGCCTTCGCCAGCTCAGGAATGTAGGCCGCGACCTCGCCGTCGCGGAAATCGGCGTAGCGGGCGTGCAGGGAGTCGATTAGGGCCTGGATGGGCGAGCAGCCCGCAGCGGCGGTCATATAATGTTTCCACTTGAAAAATGCACTCGCCAGCCACGTCCGCGCGGCCAGCAGGCGACGGCCGCCATCCGTCGTCATCCCGGGCCCGTCTCCCGATTCGCATTAGGATAGTGTCTTTCGGTAAACTATCCAATCCCGGACTTTCGCGTCTCGATCGGTCAATTTCAAGCCGCAAAGACATCGGGGACGAGACATCGGGGACGAGACATCGGGAGACATCGGGAGACATCGGGGACACCGCATCAGACATCGGGGACACCGCATCAGACATCGGGGACACAGCAGACATCGGGGACACAGCACT
>DITY01000241.1 GCA_002422955.1 Planctomycetaceae bacterium UBA6172 | reverse complement strand
AGTTTTCCGCTTCGGCGTCCGTCAGCCGTTCGATCACGACCGGTCGCCGCAGCCGTTTGCGAAGCGCCGTCTCCAGATCGCCATGATCGACCCGCATCGATAGCTCGATCGATTTCGACTCGGCGCCGGCCTGCAATTCGACCCGGGTGGAATGCCCGGGGTGAAGCAGCAGCGTCGACAACAGCGCGGCCAGGAAAGTCGTCAGCATGATGGGTGAAACCGGCGAGCGAGACGAGAAACGGGGGTTGCGAATCNNGCCGGTTCGGGTGCCGGTGCTGTCTCGGGCACCGGTGTCTCGGGCGCCGGTGTTGCATCAGCTGCCGGTGTCTCGGGCGCCGGTGTCTCGGGCGTTGCCGGCTTGGCATCGCGATTCCGCTTCGGTTTCGGCCGCTTTTTGGCCTTCGGCTTTGTGGCAGGATCTTTCTTGTCCCGTCGGTCGCTTCGCATCGCCTCGGGTTTGGCGTCGGCGGGGCTCGCCGCCTTGGCCGCGGCCTCTTTCGCAGCCGCATCCGCCGCTGCCGCGGGCTGCTCCGCCTGGGGCGTCTCCGGCTTTTTCTCAGCCTCCTTCGCTTCGGCCGCTTTCGCATCAGCCTCCTTCTTGGCTGCTTCCTTTCGTTCGCGGTTCTCGCGCTCGCGAGTTTCCTTTGCGGTCCGCATCGGGTTGCCGGACTTCGATTCCTTGAACAGTTGGAAGCGGCTGGGGATCAGTTGTGGTGGCCAGTGGTTATTCACGACGTCCGAGTCCGCCGTCTGACGTTGGGGATCGATTTCGATGCGGCGGATGGTCTTGTCGGTGATCACCAATTTATCGACCGCGCGGGGATCGACTCGCCAGATCGACGCGGGAATGGTCACGCGCTGCCGCGAATCGTCCTCGAAAATCACGTCGAAGATCAGCGGCGTGACGAGCCCGCCGACATTCTTGAACGACAGCACGTAGAAATTGGTTTTGCGTTTGAGCAGCTTCTGTTCATCGGCGGTCAGTTTTTCCACGAACCGTTCGAACGCCTTGCGATCGTCGGGGGCGACGGCCAAGTCGTCGTAGTCGTTGTAGAAGTCCTTCAGCCCTGGCTCCAGGTCGACCCGTTTGGGCAATTCCGCGTTGCGCTCTTTGGAGACCGAGGGTGCCCGCGCCGCACGCTCGCGGCGTTTGCGGTCGGAAGATTCATCGGGGTCGCCGGTGTCGATCTGGTATAGCCGCAGCCGATCGATCGCGACATCGACATGATCGGTCGAGTAGAACCAGCCGTGCCAAAACCAATCGAGCGACTGGCCCGAGGCGTCTTCCATGGTGCGGAAAAAATCTTCCGGCATCGGTCGCTTGAACCGCCAGCGGTTGGCGAATTCCTTGAACGCGAAATCGAACACCTTGCGGCCCAAAACCGTCTCGCGGAGGACATTCAGGGCGGTCGCCGGCTTGGCATACGCGTTGTTGCCGAACTGCAGCAACGATTCGCTTTCGGTCATGATCGGCCGCTGATTGCTGCTGATCATGTAACCGACGATATCGGCCGGTTCGCCGCGGCGGCTGGGATAGTCCGCCTCCCACTCCTGTTCGGCCAGGTACTGCAGGAACGTGTTCAGCCCCTCGTCCATCCAAGTCCAGCGGCGCTCGTCGCTGTTGACGATCATCGGGAACCAGTTGTGTCCCACTTCGTGGATGATGACCGAGATCAAGCCGTACTTCGTCGAACTGCTATACGTCCCGTCGGCGTCGGGCCGTGGGCCGTTGAAGCAGATCATCGGATATTCCATCCCGTAGATCGGCCCGTTGACGCTGATCGCGACCGGGTAGGGATAATCGAAGGTGAACTTGCCGTAGACGTCGAGCGTGTGCGCGATCGCCGCCGTGGAATACTGGCTCCACAGCGGTTCGGCCTCGTTGGGATAGTACGACATCGCCATCACGGTGCGGTCTTGCACGGGGTGGCCGACGGCATCCCAGATGAACTTGCGGCTGGCGGCGAAGGCGAAGTCGCGGACGTCGTCGGCGTGAAACTCCCAGGTCTTCGTCCCGGTGGTCGCGGTCTCCCCGCCACGGGCTTCGGCTTGCTTCGCCTCCTCGGGCGTGACGATGAACATCGGCCGCTTCGCGACGGCCGCGGCGGCCAGCCTCTCGCGCTGCGCTTCGGTCAACACCTGCTCGGGATTCTTCAGTTCGCCGCTGGCGCCGACGATCATGTCATCTGGGACGGTGATCCGCACGACGTATTCGCCGAATTCGAGCGTGAACTCGCCCAGCGAGATGTATTGGTCATGACGCCACCCGCCGTAATCGGTGTAGGCGGCCAACCGGGGGAACCACTGCGCGATCTCGTAGATGTAATTGCCGTCATCGGGAAAGAACTCGTAGCCCCCGCGCCCACGGATCAACATCGCGTCGGTGATCTGATAGCCGAACTCGATCCGCATCACGATCGTTTCGCCCGGCAGCAGCGGTTTGGGCAAGTCGACTCGCATCAACGTCCCGACCACGGTGTAGCTCAGTGGTTGGTCATCGGGACCGAGGATCGATCGGATGTCGAACCCGCCCGGAAACGTCTCCCGCGTCAGCAGCGAACGCAGCAGCGAAAACGGGACGCGCCCTTCCAGATTCGGCGCCGTCGAGGTCATCAGCGATTCGGAATCGGTGCGGTAGCGGTTCTGATCGAGTTGGAACCACAGGAAGCTCAGCGGATGCGGCGAGCGGTTCGCGTAGCTGACCTGCTCCTTGCCGCTGATCGTCTGCCGCTGGTCGTCCAGCGTCACGTCGATGACGTAGTCGACACGCTGCTGCCAGTAATCCGGGCCAGGGGCACCTGAACCGAGCCGCTGGTTGTTGGGCGACGCGAACCAGATGTCGATCGGGTAAAACGGGTCTGGACGGTTGTCGAACTTCGGGTTGTTCAGCGGTTGGGCGGACGCCACGCTCGGCACGGCCGCATGCAGCCACAGCGGCAGACACAGCAGCGCCAAGAGTCGAGGTACCAAGGCGAACCGCTGCCGCCCGCTAAGCCGCCTTGTAAGCCACCGCGCGGCAGCGTCAAAAATTTCGCTCACGTCAATCGAACCTGGGAACGTGTTCAAACGGGATAGAATCGGGCAGAATGCCCATCCGCCTTTGACCAGTCTAGTTGCTCCACCAGCGGACGGTCATCATCCGGCGGCCAACTATTTCCGAATGCCGAAACGCAAGTCGCCACCTCGAACGCCCGATCGCCCATGTCCCGATTTCAGCCTCGTGTCGGCTATTGCACAAATGTCCACGCCGGGACCGATCTGCGAACGATTCGCGAAACGCTCGCCACGCACGCGGTCGCGATCGCCCAGGATCGGCGGCGAAAACGACCCGACGTCGGGCCGTTGCCGGTCGGGCTCTGGATCCCAGCCTCCGCGGCGGACGAATTGAT
>DITY01000073.1 GCA_002422955.1 Planctomycetaceae bacterium UBA6172 | reverse complement strand
ACAGGGTGCAGCCCAATGAGTAGATATCGCTGGCCGGGCCGATATCGCGGGGGGTACGAATCTGTTCCGGCGACAAATAGTCGGCTGTACCGACAATTTTTCCGGCGCGAGGGTCATCCGCCATGCCCATCCAGGCCGCCAACCCCACGTCGGAAACCTTCGCGTGCCCATCGGGGTTGACCAGAATGTTGCCCGGCTTCACGTCACGATGAATCAGCCCCAAGCCATGCGCGTAATGCAAACCGAGCGCGGCCTGGCGGATCACATTCGCGGCCGAACTCATCGTCAATTGTCCGCCCTGGCGAACCAGCCGGCGCAAATCGGTTCCCGGGACGTATTCCGTGACGAGATAGTGCACGTTACCGTCGTGGCCGGCGTCGTAGGCCCGCACCAGGTAGGGACAATCCAAACCGGCCTGCAGGCGGATCTCGCGCAGAAAGCTCTCACGCGATTCGGTGGTCGATTTTTCCATCGGCAACACCTTGACCGCGCACTGACGCCCCATCACCGAGTGAACCGCCTTGAAGACTTGGCCCATCCCGCCCTGGCCGATCCAATCCGTGATCTGGTAGGGACCCAATGTCAACTTGCCGCGACCGGCCTGGAGTTGTTGGGCCTGATAGCGGGTGAAAATGCCCAGCGCGACCAGATGATCGGCAAGCATCGCGGGCTCGGTTCCCACCTCGCTCACCGCCGCCGCCCAACGTTCGCGGCTGATCAGACCGCTGCGCAGTGCGGCATCGCGAAAGGTTTGCAGCGGGGACGCGGGAGCCACGGTAAGTGAAAGACTCGGCTTGTGGGGTAACGAATTCGGACGCGCAACCGAACTTGGCTGTGGCCAAGCCCACTCGGATCGTCCTCGCTCCCTTGTCGGCGAGCGGGCGACTCGCTCGCCAGATCAGTCGGCGAGTTCGATGCGGAGCGGAATCACCTCGTGACCGGCCATCGGCAGATCGACATGGCCGGCCTCATGCTTCACGTCCTGCCAAGGGAGGTGAGGGTTGCCGGTCTGCCGCTGTGCCATACGGCAGTCACGACAAAATCGCAGACGGACTTTGCGGGAATCGGAAGTCGTGGTGATCACCCGCATCGACAGCACCAGCGGCCGGGTCGATTCGACACGCAGATCGACAATCGTCACGTCGGGTGCGTTGCAATTGACCAGCCAGCCGAACCCGAGCGGAGGCCACGACTCGATCGCCACTTGGGGCGGGGGACAAGCCGCGGCTCGCAGCGCCGTCAGCGGTTCGGGAACATCCAAGCCGATCGCCATACCGAACTCGCGTTGGGATTCGCCACGGACGATCAACAGCGAATCGAGAAACCGATCACCCACCCGCAGGTGTGCCGGCCGTCCTTCCCCATAAAGCAAGGTCTGACGGTCGACCTCGTCGATCAGCAGGCCCGCCGGCGCGTCGATCCGATTGCCATTGCCATTGCCGACCCGTTGCAGCATGTCGCGGAGGGGGGCGGACAGGTTCAACATGTCAGCGGAAACGGCGCTCCGCCAGGCGAAGTATGACCGCCAGGGGTCCGCGCCCAGATTCACGCTCGGATCGAGTTCCAAGCGGGTTGAGGCCTCCAACCAACGCGAGCCGCGGCGCAACCGATAGCGAGCCTCGAACGCCGCCACGCGGCCCCCGTCAGGGCCCAATAACCTGCCCCGGGTGACGATCTCGCCGACCGCCTGATCACCGCGAATCACTTCGATCGAATCGGCCACCATCGGATCGAACTCGAGCTCGCCGTCAGCGGATGCGGTGGCGCCCACACCACGGTGTACCAGCCGCAGCGAAAAGCGATTGCCACGCTGTTTGCCGCTATAGATCCCTTGCACGCCACCGGTTTTAGGGGAAATCTCGACCTCCATGAACTCGTTGGACAGCCGCGTTCCCTCCGCCAAACGGCGAGACCGCCTGAACCAGTTCCGCCGGGGCAGCGAACCGGAACCGTCGACAAACAAGAATCCCCCCGCCGCGACATCCGCGGTCACGTCGCAGCGGCCGTCGGGTGCCCGGGAGCCGCCGAAGATCGGCCGCGGCTCCGCACCCGCCTGGGGGGCCTGAGCCTCCGACGAACGCGGCTTGGGGACACGGGGACCGCCGGGCAAAATCGCCTGGACCCGCTGCCCGATCGAATAGGGGTTGATCACCATAACCCCCTTCGCGCGCCCCGAGGCGGCCCCGGGGGTGAGCGGCTTTCCGCCCAACACGACGCACAATCGCTCCGCCGCGGCGACCAACGATTGCTGGGGATCGTCCCCGGCAGATCGGTCGCCGACCGCCTGCTCGGGATTGACCAGAATCGCCAGCGCCGCGATCGTCTCCGCGGCCTCGCCGACGACTTGCCGCAAATAGCCCCGCGCCGCTGAGGAGAGCGGGTCGACCAAGTTGTCGGCGACGACCCGCGCCAGCCAGTTGCCCGCCCCCTCGTCGGCGCGGCCGCGGAAATGATGGAACGGCCGCTCGCCGGCGCTAAAGTAGTCGTCGATTTTGCGAAAGCGGCCCAGGGCCAGCCCCCAAGAAGCGGCGCGTCGGAGGTCGCGATACGCGTCGCTCTCGCCGTCCGGCCAATGTACCAACAGCGCCGTCGCGATCTCGCCGCTGTCGATCGACTGCCCCAATTTCGGGGCCAGGCTAAGGAAATCGACCGATCCGGCGGCGTCGATCGGCCGGGGCACCAAAACATCCAGGTCGCCCGCGCCGGACTGCCAGATCAGTTTGGGCTCGTCCTTCCAACCGCTCCCCGCGGCGAGGTCGATCGGGATCGCGCCGCGGAATCCGGCCTCCGCCAGCAGCGGCCCGAAGTCGCCCGGAGTCTCGCCGGAACCGCGGGCGAACACGGAGCAATCACACCCCAAGCTGCGGGCTTGCGCGTCGCGTGCGGCGAAGATTTCGCGACGCGCCGAGACGGCCGTTTGGTGGTGCAAATCCACTGCGGGATCGGGCCCCGCCCCCGCCAGTCCCACCGTTCGATCCTTGATCAACTGAAGCAACCGGCGGCAGGGCGAGTCCGGCTCGGAGGACCGCTCGGCGATCTGAACGGCCAGCGAGGGGCCGACCAGGACGTTGATCGCGGGCTCATTGGCAGAGCCGGCGCGGGCCAGCGATCGCTGTAGGGAACCTCCCAGCGTGGTCGGCGCGAGCAGCGTCAGGTCGACCAAGTTCGGATCGGCCGAAAAATAGTGGTCCCGCTCCTCGGCCAAGACGTCGTAGGCCTCGTGCAGCGCCGCGATCGCCGTGTCGGCCTGACCGGCAACGAAGGCATTGGCGGCGGCGGTCACGCGACCGGAAAAATGGATTTCATCGAGGTTGCTGGTGTACCGCAGCCGCCGGGTCATCAGCTGAACTTGCAACCACACGTAGCCCAAGGCATAGAAATCGTTGACATCGACGGTCCGCTCGGCACCGGCCAAGCTCTGCTCCCAAGGCTGAGCTTCGTCACCGAGGTAGGCCGCCATCTGCGCCAAGAAATCGGCCCGACAGCCCCCCCGAAAGACGCGGCAACTCGGGACGACGGACGTTTCCGCCGCGAACCGGCTGGGTAACCTTTTCTCCGAGGCCCCGGGGACCACAAGGACAGCCCTGTCCAGCTTCGAGGGAATGGTATCGGCCCGAAACCATTGCGGCAATTTCCCTAACTTTGCCAGCCATCGCGGGTGCCAGGGAGCAGTCCAAGCGGCCAGCAGCCCGCGGGCATCCGCTTCATCGGCCTGGGTAGGAAAATCCTCGAGCGTGGTGCAGGGGATTAGCAGAAAACATTCATCGAACATTGCGAACAGGCCGGAGTGAGCCGAGGATCGGCGGGGGGAATGGAAAATTTGACCGCACACGTCGCCCCGCGATAAACTATACTTAG
>DITY01000224.1 GCA_002422955.1 Planctomycetaceae bacterium UBA6172 | reverse complement strand
CCGCTACGTCTGCGCTACGCGGATGACGTGGCAGCGGGGGTGTTGGTTGATCAGGCGTGCTAGGGCGGCTTCATTTTCGATGACACCGAAACCGAACGCTTCGGCGGCTTCGGCCGGACAGCGGGACCAGAGCAAATACCGCCGGTTGTTGTCGACGCGGTTCACCACGGTCGACAACAGCCGCCGGGCAAACGCGTTTTGGGAAATCGTCCCTTCCTGCGATGCCGCTTCGGCCGCGTCGCGCTCGGAATCGTCGTCCGCGAGCTCGGCCGGCGCGGCGTCGCGGTCGCCTTCGGCCAACCGCAGCGAGTCGAGATCGCTGACCACCACGATCGAACCCGAGAGCGTCGCGTGGCTCTGACCGATCAGCGCGGCGCGGGCTAGGTTGGCGAGCGTTTGCTGCGCGGGGCCGCCTTCGACGCAGACCAGGACGACGTCAGCTGGCTGATCCTCGCCGCTGGGGAGTGATTCTTCGACCAGCGAGCGGACCGCGCCGAGCAGCGACTCGGGGGTTCCGGCCAGGACTCGACCGACGCCGCCCAAGGCCGTCAGTTCGACCGCCGCGACGAGTTGCACGCCGAGGGTCCAGCGGACCTGCTGGGACTGGTTTTCCGCCCAGGTTCGCGTCGCGAGCATCCCGTGAGTCAGCGAATTCGGTTGCTCGAACGACCGGGTCACGCGGCGGATCAAACGTCGCCATTGACCTTGGTCGGCCAAGCCGGGGTAGATCGCGTCGGAACTGGCGCCACCCGTCAGCGGATCGGTGGGACGCATGACGCTGATCGGCAACACCACATCCGACTCGCCCAACGCGACGTGCAACCGGATCGGCTCGGCCTCTTCGTCCGCCCCCAAGTAGCTGTGGCTGCCCCGGTCGTCGAGCCGATGGGTCAGCAGCTCCACCCGCTCCGGGAGGCTTTGCCGGATCGTTTCCCGCGTCGCCGCGTCGGTCCATTCGGAAATCACGACGCTGATCTGAGCCGGTTCGCAAGCTTCCACGACCTGCAACACGCCCTGCAGGATCTGATCGGGGCGAGGCAAACCCGGCTCCAAAGCGATCGCCAAACGGTCTCCGGGGGTCAGCAATTGATCGATCCCGAGGAACTGGACCGGATGCATGATCGCGTAGGCGACGCGGTCACGAATCGCCTCGTCCGTGTCGCGATCGACCGACGCGTGCGGCTCGCCCGCCGGGACGTACACGACTTGCACCGCGTCCTCCAGTTCGATGTGGATTTCCCGCGTGCCGAATCCGACCGAAATGCTCTGACCCATGGTTCCCGTAGCCCAATCCTTTCGCGATCACGTCCCTGCCCATCTCCCGNNGTTCCGGTTAAGGGGTCAGGAGTCAATTGTGCGCAGCACCCGAAGGGCCGTTCCGGCAATTGACTCCTGACCCCTTAACCTCCTGTGACCCCTTAACCTCCTGCCCCCATCACCCTCGTTCAACCGAGGGAACGATTTTATCCGCCAAACCGTTTTTCCGCGCGATGGCATCGGCCGGTTTGGTCGGGAAATCGAAGACCGCGGTCAGGGGGCGACGCGGAGTTTTCGCCGCAGAAAATCGACGCTGGTCCGCATCAGGTGATAGGTCGGCATCCCCGGCTGGACGCCATGCGCCGAGCCGGGATAAATCATCAATTCCAGCGGTTTACCGACCCGCTGCAGGGCCGCGACCATTTGCAGGGTATTGCCCAGATGCACGTTGTCGTCGATTTCACCATGGATCAACAACAGCTCGCCACTGAGTTTGCCGGCGGCCGCGACGGGGCTGGTCGCTTCGTAACCGCCAGGGTTGGCCTTGGGCAGGCCCATGTAACGCTCCGTGTAAATGGCGTCGTAATTCCGCCAATCCGTCACCGATCCGCCCGCGATGCCGGCGGCAAAGCGGTCGCTGTGGGTCATCGCGTGCAACGTCAGGAATCCGCCAAAGCTCCAGCCGCGCAGGGCCAGTCGGGCCGGATCGACCCAGTCCTGCGCCCGCAACCAATCGGCCGCGGCGACCGTGTCCTGGCTCTCAAGCTCACCGACGCGGCGATGGATCGACCAGGCGTCCGCCAACCCCCGACCGCCGCTGGAACGATTGTCGACGACCAGCACGCCGATCCCCTGCTGGGCCAGGTACTGATGGAACAGAAACCGCGTGGTCGACCACTGGTCGCGAACCGACGGGGCGAGCGGCCCGCCGTAGACTTCGATCAGCACCGGAAATCGGGTTGCCGGATCGGCGGGGGAACCGTCGGCGGTTGGCAGGCCAGGGGGGCGAAAAAAGTAAGCCGGCAATGCGAGCCCATCGGGCGTGGGGATCCGCACCCAATTCGGCTCGATGATCGGGCCGGGCAACCGCAGCGTTTCGCGGTGCAGGACCCGGACGGCGGCCGCGGCGGCTTCATCCGCGGCGGGATCGTTGGTCACCTGGGCGAGCGGTTGCAGCGACAGCCGAGGGGGCTGGGTAAGGCTGGTCGCCCGGTCGAGCAGCCAACGGTGATCGGGACTCAGCGTCACGTCGTGCCAGGGAAGCGAGTCGGTCAACCTTTGCAGCGGCGGATGAGAATTCGGCGAGGCATCGGGATGGAGCGAGATGCGATAGAGGTGTTGGCCGACCGTGCCGCGTTCCGAGTCGCCGGTGATGAACGCGACCTGCCGCGCGGCGTCGACCGACACCAGGTCGCGGACGTCGAAGCCGTCGGGGGTCAGCGGCAGGCGTCGGCTACCATCACCGCTGACACGCCACAGCCTTCGGCGGCCGGAGGGGAGGTCGCTGAGCCAGAGGAAATCGCCGCCCGGCAACCAGCTCGGCGTGCCGATCACCTCCAGCCACTGAGCGCAGGCCTCGCGGAGGATCAGCGTCGACTCGGGGCCGCGCGCGGCCGACGGGGCGAAGCGGGCCAGGGTCAGTTCGTTCTGCAGGCGGTTGGTGTATTGAAAGATCAGGTCGCCCGTTTCGGGTTGCCACGAGACGCGGACGATCAAGTGTTCCTCTTCGCGCGGCCGAGAGAAAATGGGCTGCAGCGCGAACCGCGATTCGGCCGGGTCGACGAGGGTGGCGAGCCACAATTCCGCGTGCGTGATCGGGTCGCCCGCTTTGGGGTAACGGTCGACCAGGGTGCCGCCGCGTGGCTGGTCACTGGTCGTGATCGTGAACGGCTTGACTTGGGAATTGTCCAGCCGCAGCAGGGCGATGCGAGTGGAATCGGGCGACCACCAAAAAGCCTGATAATTGCCTCGCCCGTAAAGCTCTTCTTGATACACCCAGTCGAGTCGGCCGTTGAGCCGCGTCGGCGAGCCGTCGTCGGTGATCCGCGACAGCTGTCCGTTGTCGAGTTGCAGCACATGCAGGTCGTTGTCTTGCACGAAGGCGAGTCGCTTCGCGTCGGGACTGAGCGTCGGGTTTTGCCAAGCGGCCGCCTGGCGGGTGATCCAGCGTGGCGTTTCCTTCAAGCCGGCGATGGCGAGGGAACGATCGATGCGGACCAGCGAAGAGTCGAGCGAGCGGGCGGGGTTGGCGATCCAGGCTTGGACGACCGATTCGGCCAGCTTCGTTTCCACCTCGCCGAGTGACACAAGTTGGTCGACGAGCTGTTGCTGCCCTGGCCACGGCGTTTCGACCCACTCGACTCCGGCCTGCGGATCAACCGGCGCTGGCGGGGTCGCCTCCGGTTGCGGAGCGGCCTCCGGTTGCGGGCTAGGCTGCGCGGGCGGGTTTAGCTGCCCGGCCGAGTTTAGCTGATCGAGCGAGGCGATCGGGGCCGCGGCCGCGGGATCGAGCTGCATCCAGCCCGCCTTGCGTTTGACCAACAGCCGCGGCGAATCGTCCGCCGAGCCGAGCCAGCGGGTGGCGGGCGCGGGGGCTTCGATGAACTCGAACCGCTGTTCCGGGTGATAAATCGTCTCGATGCTGAGAGCCGGGACTGCGACCGACAGCGCTGCCGCCGTGGCCGCTTGCGGAACGAGTGGTTCCTGGGCGACGATGCCACGCGGGAACCAGCCGAGCGAGAGGGCGACGAGCAGGGCGAGCAGACGGGACGACATGTTTTCACACGCAGCAGAGGGGATGACGCAACCAGCCACCAGTCTAATCGGCGGCGCCGCGGCAGCGTGTGCCAGGGTTACGGGGTTTCAGCCGCGGAGCGGCGGCAGCA
>DITY01000340.1:2998-5494 GCA_002422955.1 Planctomycetaceae bacterium UBA6172 | reverse complement strand
GGCGCACTCGGCCCGCGGCCGCTGACTGGGCTCACGAGGCTGGTAGGGCTCGCTGAGTCAAACACGCCAGTGAAGGCTCAGGCCCCGATCACGACCAGGTTGTCGCGGTGGACGACGACTTCGTAGGGCCGATGGCCGAGCACTTCGGCGATCCGGTCGCTGGGCAGGCCGGCAATTTTGACGACTTCCTCCGACGGATAGTTCGTCAAACCGCGGGCGACTTCGCGGTCTTGGGAGTCGCGGAGACTGACCACCGCGCCGCGTCCGAACTGGCCGCTGACCGAGCGGATGCCGATCGACAGCAGGCTGCTGTCGCGGTCGACCACCGCCCGGACCGCTCCATCATCGAGCAGCAAGTGGCCTTCCACATGAGCGGCTGAGCCGATCCACCGCCGCCGTCCTCGGACATGCCGGGCGTTGGGCAGGAACAGCGTGCCGACGTCGCGGCCTTCAAAAATCTTGTCCAAGACCGTGTCGTCGCGGCCGGGTGCGATGATCGTCGGGTGGCCTTGTGAGGTCGCGACTTCGGCGGCATACAGCTTGCTCGCCATCCCCCCCTTGCTCGTCGTCGAGGCCGTGTCCCGGACGAGCGCGAAGATCTCGGGGGTCAATTCACGGACCAACGACACGCGGCGGCTGGTCGGTTCGGTCGGCGGCCCGTCGTACAGCCCTTCGACATCGGACAGGATCACCAGCAAGGCGCGGTTGAGCAGCCCCGAGACGCTGGCGGCGAGTTTGTCGTTATCGCCGAAGGTCGTCATCAGTTCGCCGACCGACACCGAGTCGTTTTCGTTCAGGATCGCGATCGCCCCATAGGCGTGGATCTGGGTCAACGCGTTGCGGACGTGCAGATAACCGCTGCGCCGCCGCAGGTCGGTGGCCGTCAGCAGCACCTGAGCCGCATGTCGCCCCATGCGGCTGAGCGACCGCTCGTAGGCTTGGATCAGGTCGGTCTGGCCGATCGCGGCGACGGCCTGCAGCTGCGCCAGCCCGGTCGGGCGGCAACGGAGCCCTAACTTGCCCACACCGGCTCCCACCGCCCCGCTACTGACCATCACCACCTGCCGTCCCGAATCGGCCAGCCGGGCCAACTGTTCGCTCAGCACGCCGATCCGGTGCCCGTCCAGTCGCCCGTCGGGGCCGGTCAAGACGCGCGTGCCGACTTTGACGACGACCGCGGTCGTCTGGGCGATGATTCCCGAGCGAACCACGTCGATTGGCGTGATGTCAGCGGATTGGGGCGATGATTTCACGGGGATAGCACGGGAAAATTGGCAACGCTGGGGGGTTAGCCGTGGCGCGGCGGAAAACCGCGCCACAGGCGACCGGGGGAACTGGACGGGAGAAATCCGACCGGGGGAATCGAGCAACGCTGTTTATGAGCGACGGTTACTCTCGAGCCGGCAGATGTGTAATTATCGCACACGGAATCGGGCGAAAGGTTGATGATTATCGGCGGTTACCGCAAGTCGAATTGCGACAACTCGTTTGAGCGATAAACTGCGGGGCAGGTGAACTGCCAACTGTCGCTGGTCGGATTCGGGCCAGATGGTACCCTGAGGGAACCGCTGAGCAACTGAAACGCCCGGCGGACCAGGTTGCTCAGGTTGGCAGTCAGCGTTTTACCGTTATCACCTCGCCGCGTCCCGTTCTTCGCGATCCCCAAGGCCATGTGTCGATGAGTGAGTTGAATCACGAGTGCGGAGTCGCCGCCGTCTATCATTTGCCCGAGGGTGATGACCGCGGTGAGGAGAGTGGCGGAATCGAAGAGGTTTCGCGGCTGCTTCCCCGGATGCTGCTGGACATTCAGAACCGCGGGCAGCTCGCCGCGGGGATGACGACCTTCCATCCCGGCCGGCCGAACCTGCTCAAGACGCGGAAGGATGTCGGGACGGTGACCGAAGTTTTTCGGCTGAATCATCGTGCCAAGAGCGAGTCGATCCAGCGGCAGTTGGCCGGCAGCGCGGCGATCGGGCATGTCCGTTACGCGACCTGCGGCAAGGACGACAAGAACTACGCCCAGCCTTTCGAACGCCAGCACATCCACAAACGGAAGTGGTTCAGTTTTTGCTTCAACGGCCAGCTGGCCAACTACACGGTGCTGAAGGAACAATTGCTGGCCGATGGCCACCATCACTTGGCCCTCGACACCGACACCGAAATCATCCTCCACGAGATCGGCAAGATCCTCAGCGAAACGCCGGGGCGACCCGAGTGGCTGGAGGTCATCCGCAAGGCGACCAGTCGGTTTGACGGCGCCTATTGTTTGGCGCTGCTGACCGCCGAAGGAGAAATGGTCGTCGCCCGCGATCCGCTGGGCGTGAAGCCGATGTGCTACGCCTACGAAGGCGGCTTGTTTGCCGCGGCGAGCGAGAGCGTCGCGTTGCTGAATCTCGGGATCGATTCGGAACACATCCATTCGTTGCCGCCGGGCCACGCGATCCTGATCGATCCGCAGCGTGGCCTGCGGTTGGAGCGGTTCGCCGAAGCCCCTAC
>DITY01000340.1:2608-2871 GCA_002422955.1 Planctomycetaceae bacterium UBA6172 | reverse complement strand
CCCGTCCCCGATACCAGCAAGGCGGCCGCCGACTCGCTCGCCTTTGAACTCGGCATCCCCTGTCGCGAGGGACTGATTCGCAACCGCTACGCCGGCCGGACCTTCATCGAAGGGGGCCGGGCGCGAAAGTCGAAGGTCGAAGGGAAGTACACGCCGCTCCGCGAAGTGTTGGAGGGGAAACGGGTGATCTTGGTCGAGGATTCGATCGTCCGCAGCACGACGATGGGGGTGCTGTTGGACCGCATCCGCAAGGTCGGACTGGC
>DITY01000340.1:0-2544 GCA_002422955.1 Planctomycetaceae bacterium UBA6172 | reverse complement strand
GCCGATTCGCTCCGCTACCTGCCGGTCGAATCGTTGGCCCGCGCGATCGATCTGCCCCCCTCGCACCTCTGCCAGGCTTGCGTGACAGGCAACTACCCGACCAAGTGTGGCCAAGCGCTCTACCAGATCGCCCTGGACAATCGCGGCACGGATGAGCCGAACAGCCAGCGGACCTACGAGCTGTTGTCCTCGGCACTCGCCGGGGCCGTCTGATCGTCCGTATCACGCCGGGTGGGCCCAGCTGCCAAGCTTGCAAATGGCTCCCATTCGGCATCCTGCTAATCAGTCATCGCTCCCCTAAGCGGAACCGCTCCGATGCCCGACGCCTCCGATGCTTCGCTGGTCGATACGATCCGCCTGTACCGCGAAACGCTGGAGGCGATTCGTGAACTGTACATCGAAAGTGGCAAGCTGATCCGCGGTTCGTACGGCTGGCTGGCCGGCGGCGACGATCCCGAAGCGGCGTCGTTGGCCGAGCAGATGGATGAGCTGCACCAAGGCTTGGTGATGAAAATCTACGGCACCGCCGTGCCGAGTTTGCGGCCCGATGCGATGCACCGCCGGCAGCTGGGGCGCATCACCCTGGAGCACATCTGGGGGACGACGGTGATGGGCCACCGGTTGCACGACGCGGTCACTTGGTTGTTGGAAGAGAGCGAAAAGTTCCGCTGGCAAGAGTTGGTCCGACCGTTCGCCGAAATTCCGCCGCTGCGCGATAAGTGGGGAACGCTCGAATCGCTCGTCGTTCGCGCCGCGACGCTGATCGCCACCGCGGACGGCGAACAGAGCGCCAGCGACAACGAAATGCTGGAATCGATGCGGCGTCAGCTGGAGCAGATCGGTGACCGCAGCCCCGAAAAGTTCGTCTCCGATGCCAAGCCGTCGCGCGACGCGCTGATTTGGTTGCGGGAGGAAGCGGCCCGCCTGCGGGCAGGGAGTTCGCTGGACGGTTCCCCCGCGGATCGCGGCGAGAGCAATCCCGCGGATCGTGCCAAAGATCGTTCCGCGCAGACCGCCCCGTCAGGCTCCTCACGCGATGGTCGCAGGCCGCTGGTCACGACGTCGGGGGGCGAAACGAAACTCGCCCGAGCAGAGCAGCCGCAGGGCAAGCCGGCCGCCGAACCGGAAGACAAGCGGACGCCGGAAGAACGCTTGGCCGATGCCAAAAAGAAGCTCGATGAGCTGGTCGGCCTCGAACCGATCAAGGAGTCGGTCAAAACGCTGACCAATTTTTTAAAGATGGAACAGCGGCGGACCGCCGAAGGCCTGCCGACGACTCAGCCCAGCCTGCACATGGCCTTCGTCGGCAACCCCGGCACGGGCAAGACGAGCGTCGCACGCATCATCGCTGACATCTATGCCGCGCTGGGGATCTTGGAAAAAGGGCATCTGGTCGAAACGGATCGCACCGGCTTGGTCGCCGAGTACGCCGGTCAGACCGGCCCGAAAACGAACGCGAAGATCGACGAGGCGCTGGACGGTGTGCTGTTCATCGACGAAGCCTATTCGTTGATCGACGAGAGCGGTCAGGATCAGTACGGCCGCGAGGCGGTGCAGACGTTGCTCAAACGGATGGAAGATCAACGGGATCGGCTGATCGTGATCCTGGCCGGCTATACGAACGAAATGGCCAAGCTGATCCGCAGCAACCCTGGCCTGAGTTCCCGGGTCGGCACGACGATGGAGTTTGATGACTACACGCCCGAGGAACTCTGCCGCATCTTCGCGCTGATGGCCGGCAAGGCGAAGTACGAATTGCCGACCGAATCTCGCCGCCGATTGCTACACGGCTTCACCTTCCTCTACGCCACCCGCGATCGACACTTCGGCAACGGCCGCACGGCGCGGAACAGTTTTGAACGGAGCGTCAAGAAGCTGGCCAATCGCTTGTCCGGGGTCACCGAGATCACTCGCGAATTGCTGACCACGCTGCAACCCGAAGACATCGACTTGGCTGGGGTCGCGGAAAAGTTTCTCGACGAGTTGACGGCCGAGTCGGTCCACATCCGCGTCACCTGCCCGCACACCGGCAAGCCGATGGTGATCGACGACAAGCTGCTGGGGACCGAGATCAAGTCCGAGCATTGCGACCAGTCGTTCTTCGTCGATTGGGGCTCGCCCGTGATCGTCACGGAGAATGGCGAGACGCGCACTCCCGGGCCGCAAGCCGCCGCGCCGGTGACCAGTACCGAGCCGGTAAATACCGCGGAACCGAACGCGGGTGCCAAGCCCGATGCGAGTGCAAAGCCGGGCGAGAGTGACGCCCCTGCCCTGCCGATGTGATGGCCTTGCTCAAGCGAGGTAACGGTCCCGCTCAGGCGATACGGCGGGGGCGGTTGCCTTGGGTGATGCCGTTTCGCATCCGCTGGATCGAATCGGCGCCGGCGGCGATCGAGTCGTCGTGGGTGATCATCAGGATCGTCAGCCCATCGTCTTGGTTCAGCCCACGGAGCAGTTTCAGGATGTCTTGTCCCGTCTCGGCGTCGAGGTTCCCGGTCGGCTCGTCGGCGAGCAGCAGTGAGGGCGAGTTCATCAGCGACCGTG
>DITY01000039.1:4229-4768 GCA_002422955.1 Planctomycetaceae bacterium UBA6172 | reverse complement strand
ACGGCCGACGACACCGAACGCGAACTGGAATTCGAGGTCGCGAGTGCTCAGCCCGCCGATTTGGGCCAGGTCGATACGTTCCGGTTCGAGGAAGAGACGATCCTGATCGGTTCGCTGGAGGCGTTGGAACGGGGCGATTGGGATTCGGCCAAGGCCTGGTCGACGCTCCGCATCGAGGGCGCTTCCTTCTGGCTGGCCCAAGAGCCCGAACGACAGAATATGTGGTCGCTGATCCGCCACGCGGCGATGCTGGGGCAGTCGATTCGCCAAGCGGGACCGACGCTCGGCCGGCTGGACAGCCACGAAGCCGCGATCAAACGCTACACCGACGCGGGGGCCGCGGTGGATCGAGCCCATCGCGAGCTGGAACAGAGCCGTCGATCGCTGTTGTATCCCCGGCTCACCCAATTCGAGCGATTGCGCGACTGCCTGGACACGATGCGCGACGCGTGGCGGGAATGGGCCGACGCCTGGGCCAAGGGTTTCAATCAGCTCTGCCGCGAGCAGGGATTTTTGCCGCCAGCCAAGCTGCAGCAGCG
>DITY01000039.1:3216-4163 GCA_002422955.1 Planctomycetaceae bacterium UBA6172 | reverse complement strand
ATCACCGCGGTCGGGATGAATGCCTTAGCGCCCGTGGCCCGCGGCGGACGCATGGCCCCGGAGGTGAAGAGCGGCAAGTTCGGTGGGTTTTCGACCGGCCAGTATCGCGTGTACGACCCGGAAACCCGCAAACGAGCGATGCACGAAAAGGTCGGCGGCCGCACCTGCCCCCGCCTATCGCTCCGCGAGGTGGTGGAGCGTGATTCGAAAGGCTTGAAGCGGGTGATCGCCCAAGCCCGGCTGATTTTCGTGCATAGCCAAGAGATCGACGAGGCGGGCGAAAAGGACCTGGGGCCGCTGGTTTTCGAATACGCGATGCAGAACATCAAGGCCGCCTGGCGGTTGCTGCGCGAAGCGGGCGTCAATCAGTTCGTCTTCACCGCCGACCACGGCTTCCTGCTCCGAGACGGCATCAAAGCTGTTCAGCCTCACGGCAGCAAGACGGTTCCGATGCGGCGGTGTGTGGTGTCTGAGTTCGCGGCCGACCACAAGGGCGAGGTCCGTGTGCCGTTGGTCGACCTGGGGTACGACGGTTGTGACGAAGGGCTGCAGTTGATGTTTCCGGAGACGACCGCGGCGTTCGATATCGGTGACCGCTCGGTGAATTTCATTCATGGCGGCAATTCGCTGCAGGAGCGATTGATTCCGGTCATCACGATCAGCCATCGGACGAAGATCGGCGGGAGCCCACAAAAGTACGAATTGACCGGCAGGGCGCTCGATCCCGTGGGCGGCATGCACTGCCTGCAAGCGACGCTGCTGCCGGCGACGGGCCAGAGCACGCTCGATTTCGGCGCCGCCTGCACCCTCGATTTGTCGCTGCGGGTCAAGGACGACGCGGAACACGTCACGCTGGAGATTTGTCAGGTCCGCGGCGGTGACGCGAAGCAAAAAGGCTCCACCATCGCGGCGGTGCTGGGCGAGCCGTTTGAGCTGTTCTTCCGCAT
>DITY01000039.1:0-3121 GCA_002422955.1 Planctomycetaceae bacterium UBA6172 | reverse complement strand
CCACCTGCTCGGCGACAGTCGCAAGCTGAGGCGATTTTCGAGCGAGTTCGAGTCGCTGGCGAAGATCGCTCCCTTCGAAATCAGGATCGATGTCGTCGGCGGCGTCAAACGCTACGTGCGGGAACGCGAGTCGGAGTACCAAACGAAAAAGGATCGGGACGGCGAATGACGGCAATGACCAACCGGGATGTGCAGCACATCTTCGAATCGCTGCGGAAGGGCTTGGTCCCGGAGCGTGGGATCGATGCGTTTGCCGAAGGGATCGAGAAGCTGCGGAGCGAACTGCATCGGCAACTGGAGTTGGCCGAGAGCGGCGAAGGGACGATCAAGTTCCTGCGCGGCGGTTACGGCTGCGGCAAGACCTTCATGGCCAGGCTGGCGTTGCTGGATGCCCAAGAGAAAGGCTTTGCCACCAGCTTCGTGGTCGTCTCCGACAACGACCTGCATTTCCATAAGTTCGACGACGTCTACCGCAAGGTGATGATCGAACTCGGGACGGCCGTCTGTCCCCGCGGCGCGATGGGCGACATCCTGGACCGCTGGATCGGCAAAGTGGAATCCGCCTTGGCCGCGGCGGGCGAGGATGAGGACGCGGAGGATTTCGACGCGAAGGTGCGGAGGCGTCTGGACGAAGACTTGGCATCGATGACCGGCGGCCAAGCGCCCCAGGACTTCGTTCGCGTCATCCAAACCATCTTCGATCTGAAACAGAAGGGCGAAGTCACCGAGGCCGGGGCGTTGATTTCGTGGCTGTGCGGCAGCGGGAATGTCGCCGCGGGAGTCAAGAAGCAAGCCGGCATCAAGGGTGACATCACCAGCCGCGATGCGCTCGATTACCTGCGGGGCGTGCTGGAGATCGTCAAGGCCGCGGGCTACAAGGGGCTGGTGATCGCGATCGATGAAGCCGAGACGATCCTGCGGATGCGGAAGGATTCACGGCATAAGTCGCTGAACGGGATTCGTCAGATCGCGGACGCGGCGGGGTCGTACCCGGGGCTGCTTTGGCTGTTCACCGGGACGCCCGATTTCTTCGACAGCCGCCAGGGCGTCGCGGGTTTGGCTCCGTTGCACGACCGCATCCAGTTCCTCAAGCAGGGGCGGTTCGCGAGCTTGCGTCAGGCGCAGTTGGAGCTGACACCCTTCGACCGCGACCGCTTGCGCAGCGTTGCGGTCCGGCTCCGCGACCTGTACCCCGCCTCCGATCATGCCCGGATCGACAGTCGGATCAGCGGCGAGTTCATCGATCGGTTGGTAGCCGATGTCACCTCGGGGTTCAAAGGGGACGTGGGCGTGGTGCCGCGTCAGTTCTTGCGCCAGTTCGTCACGCAGATGGACTTGGTGGACGTGCACGAGGATTACGACCCGATTGCGGAGTGCGGTTTCGTGGCCGTCGATCCGACGCCCGAAGAGCAGCATGCGATCTCGGGAACGCCCCTTGTGGTCGAAGCGGATGACGCGCCCGTGCCGCATGAGGACACCTGGTGAGCGTCTTCGCCCGATTCTCGCCCCGGTTGCAAGAAGCGATCGTCGCGCGCCTGGGTTGGACCAGCTTGCGTCCGGTGCAGGAGCTCGCCGGCGAGGCGATCCTGGCGGGCAGGAACGCCGTGGTGCTCGCCCCCACGGCCGGCGGCAAGACGGAGGCATCGATCTTTCCGACGCTGTCGATGATGGTTGACGACCAGCCGACGGGGGTTGGGCTGCTCTACATCGCGCCGATCAAGGCGCTGCTGAACAACCAATCCCATCGGCTCGATCAATACACCGAGATGGTCGGCCTGCGTCGGTTCGTCTGGCACGGCGACACGACCTCCCCGGATCGAAAAAGGTTCCTCCGGGAGCCCGCCGAATTGTTGATGACGACGCCCGAGTCGCTGGAGGTGATGCTGGTCTCGGAGCGCGTCGATATCGATGCCTTATTTGGCGACTTGCGGTTTGTGATCATCGACGAGGTTCACGCGATCGCGGGGAGCGACCGAGGGGCTCACCTGCTGAGTGTTCTGGAGCGGATCAACGACCATTCGAAACACGACCTGCAGCGGATCGGGCTGAGCGCGACGGTGGGCAATCCGGACGCGATCGCCGCATGGTTGCAGGGCAGTTCGGGCCGAGAAAGCTGCGTGATCGACCCGCCGAAGCGACCGAGCCGGCGGCAGATTTCGATCCTGCACCGCGCCGGCTTGGCTGCGATCGCTCGTGACGCGTCGCGGGTTGCTCGCAACGCCAAGAGCCTGTTCTTCTGCCAGTCCCGGGCGATGTCCGAGGCGGTGGCCGAGCAGATGCGGCGGGAGGGGATCGATGTCTTCGTTCACCACAGCGCGGTCTCGCGTGAGGAACGGCAGTTGGCGGAAGAGAAGTTTCATGCCGGCAGCGATACCTGCATCGTCTGCACGTCGACGCTCGAGTTGGGCATCGATGTGGGCGATTTGGATTACGTGTTGCAGGCGGAGGCACCGGATACCGTCAGTTCGTTCATGCAGCGAATGGGGCGTACCGGACGCCGCGGCGACAAACCGGCCAACACGACGTTCTTCTGCGAGACCAGCGAGGGCGTGATGCAGGCGATCGCGATCGTCGAACTCGCCAAGCAGGGCTGGGTCGAGAACATCGCCGTCAACGACCGCTGTTGGCCCGTGCTGATCCATCAATTGCTCGCCATGGCGTTGTCGACCAACGGCATCACGATCGAGGCCTGTTGGAAGCATCTGTCGCGGATTCCCGATTTCCGCGGCATCCCACGCCACGAGTTCGACCGACTCGTCGCCTGGATGGTACATGACGGCTCGATGGTGCTCAGCAGTGGCCTGCTGTCGCTCGGCCCCAAGGCTGAGCGTCGGTTCGGCCGGCGTAACTTCATGGAACTGTTCGCCGTCTTTTCGACGCCCAAGACCTACACGGTGATGACGCTCAGCGGCCAGAGCGTCGGTTCGCTATCCCAGGATTTCGTCGACCGACTCGTCTGCGACGTGAGCAGCTTTCTGCTCGGCGGTCGACCGTGGGCGGTGATGCAGATCGACCACGACAATCGGCGAGTCGTCGTCGTCCCCTCGCCGATCGGGAAGCAGCCGACGTGGGGCGGTTACTTGCCGCAATTTTTGGGCAGGGAACTGTGCCAGAAGATCCT
>DITY01000274.1 GCA_002422955.1 Planctomycetaceae bacterium UBA6172 | reverse complement strand
TCCTTAGCGGCTGCGACTTGACGACGACTGCGGGACGTCGCCCGCGCGCCTCACCTGCCAGGCTCAGTCGTAGGCCGAGAACAAATCGGCGGTCGGCCAAGATTCGACCTCCGCCGCGGCCGCGTGCAACGACCGATCGACAATACCCGCCAAGTCCTTCGTGATCGGGCTATGCCGCGTGTTGACCAGCGCGATGAAGTTCTTGCCATCATGGCGGCGAATGAGAATCGCGGTGGTGCCGGGCAAGGAGCCGACATGCCAACGGTTGTAACGGTCGTCGCGGACGTGACGATTATTCCAACCCAACGAATAGTAAACCGCGGGTGGCTCGGCCGTGGGATCGGCGTCCGCGGCCGGGGGCGGCCGCCGGTACATGCAGTCGATCGACGCCTGGCTGAGGACCGGACAGGCCGCGGGGTCATCGAACGCGCGGGCGAATTTCGCCAAATCGATCACCGAGGCGATCCAGCCGCCGTGAGCGTCCATCGCCTCCAGATGCCAACCGCCGTAAGGATGCGGTACCGCGGCACCCAAGTTTTCGGCGAACACCGAATCGGATTCACCGGGGTGGTAATAAGCGACCTCACCCGGGACCCTGCCGGCTCGGCGGGTGGCGCCGATTCGCATCGCGGTGATGCCGAGCGGTTCCAAGACCTGACGGCGGACGTAGCTCTCGTAAGTTTCCCCAGAAAGATTCTCGATGACCCGCCCCAACAGGTTGTAGCCGAAGTTGGAATAGGCATAGCGCGCCCCCGGATCGAAATCCAACGGCTGCGTCAGCATCGCGCGGATCGTGTCGCGAGCGCCGGCCGGAGACTCGATGCCAAGCTGCTTCGCGAAACGCACCGATTGGAACATCGCGTCGAACGATGCTTCGCGATCCCAGCCGCCACGATGCTGCAGCAAGTGCTCGATGCGAACCGCTCGCCAACGGGGATCGAGCGACTCGGCCGCCGCGAACTCGGCGTCCACCGCCAGATGCTGGGTGACGGGATCGTCCAGACGCAGCCGTTGTTGGTCCACGCACCGCAACATCGCGACCGCGGTGATCGGCTTGGAGACGCTGGCGATCCGAAACAGGCTGGTCGCCTTGACCCCTTCACCCGTCGTCAAGTCGCCGCAGCCATAGCCGCAAGCATGAACCAACCGTCCCGCGTCGGTGACCGCGATCGCCAATCCCGGCAGGTGATGTTCGCGAATCAGCTTCGCGGCCAAGCGGTCGAACGGTTCCAGCGTCGGCTGCGCGGCGCTGTCACGACGCTGCGCCACCCGTTCGGCGGTAAAACCCTCCGGCCAGGAAATCGCGCCCGCTTCACCCGTCGCCGGCTCGTCAGCACCCGCCGCCGCGAGATTCACGGTCGCAGGCACGCCGTCCGGTTCGGGCACCTGCCCGAACGCCATGCCGGTGATGAGCGCCGAAACCAACCATCCTGACGCCCAGCGCCCTGACGCCCNNCAAGCTTGCGAAGACCCGCCGGCCGCGCCGCAGCAGGCCGCGAAGGGGGGCGGTTAACCGCCAGCGGCGACGCGAGTCGGTCATGGTTTCCTGTTCGTTCGGGAGGATTTAGCGAATCGGGACGGGGCGACGCATCGGGAGCCACAAGCGTGACGTGACGTTTTCGAAATCGAGCGGTGGGATTTTCACAATCAACGACTGCCGGCGAGCAGAGCGCACCGCGTCGGTGCTGATTGTAAGCTGTGGCCTGACTCCCGTTGAACCTCGGAAGCGAGCTCGCCAAGGCGCGTCGCCTGAGCCACTCGCGATCAGCCCACCGCCGGTTTCGCCCGCCGCTTCGCCGGTCAGTTTCGTTCGCCACGCCAACCCGCCGCCTCCGATGCCGATCACGCTGCACGATTACTCGCCATCCGACCAGCAGATCTGGGACGAGGAGCTCGCCGACTTCGTCCCGCGGCGGGTTTTTGACGCGCACATTCACCTGTTCCACCCAGACCATCTGCCGCCGCCTAGCCAGACCGACCCGCCCGCAGCCCGCTGGGGCTTGGCCGACCTAGCGACCTTGCAAGCTTGGGCACAGCGGCTCTATCCCGGACGAGAAACGCACTTTCTCACGCTCGGAACGCCGCTCCGGGGGATCGATGTCGAGACGCACAACCGCTGGTGCATCGAACAGCTCCGAGGCGACGCGCGCAGTCGATTCCAACGGCTGGTGACTCCCGCTTGTCGGCTCGAAGACATCGAACGGGACCTGCGGTCGAGCCAAGTGGTGGGGCTGAAGCCTTATCGCAACTTCTCGGTCACCGGCGACATTCAGCAATGCCGGATCGAAGATTTCTTACCCCACCCGCAATTGGAACTGGCCAACGAACGAGGCTGCTGGGTCACGTTGCACCTGTCGCGGTTCCATGGCTGTGCCGATTCGCTGAATCTGCGGGACCTGCAGGAGTTCACGACGCGGCGGTATCCGCGAATCCGCTGGATTCTGGCTCACGTGGCACGCAGTTTCACCTATTGGCCGATCCGCCAAGCGATCGACCAGCTCCGCGACCTGCCGAACGTGTGGTACGACGTTTCAGCCGTCACCGACGTCAGGCCCCTGATCACGCTGTTCAACCGCGAGGACCGGCGTCGCATTTGGTACGGGTCGGACGGCGTCGACGCGACCTATTTCCATGGCCAATACGCGGCGCTCGGTCGGGCCTGGCAAGCGGTCGACGCGGACCGGACCCAACTCGCCTTTCCGCACTGTGACGGCCGGCCGATCCTGGCGATCTATGAACAATTGCTGTCGCTGAAACATGCCGCCGAGATCGCCGAACTGTCGCCCGACGACATCGCCGACCTGTTCTGGCGAAATGCCTCGACGGCGCTGGGGGTGCTTTTCACGTCCGAACCGTCGACTGCGTCGGAGATATCCGCTAAGCCAGCAGCCGGCCTGGGCAGCAACGCCGCGCCGTTGACAACCCACGGTTACGAACGGGCCAAACGGCTGATCCCCGGCGGGACGCAGTTGCTGAGCAAACGGCCGGAGATGTTCGCCCCCGGGTGTTGGCCCGCTTACGCGCGGCAAGCCCGCGGCTGCGAACTCATCGATTTGGACGGCCGCCGTTTCATCGACATGACAACCTCGGGGATCGGCGCCTGCCTGTTGGGATACGCCGACCCGGATGTCACCGCGGCGGTCCGCCGACGAGTCTCGCAGGGCTCGATGTCGTCGCTCAACGCCATCGAAGAGGTCGAACTGGCGGAGGAACTGATCGCGATCCATCCCTGGGCCGAGCAGGCTCGCTTCGCCAGGTCGGGTGGTGAAGCGATGTCGATCGCCGTTCGCATCGCCCGCGCCGCGACCGGCCGCGAACGGATCGCGTTCTGCGGTTATCACGGCTGGTCGGATTGGTACTTGGCCGCCAACCTCGGGCCGGGCGAGCCCCAGGCGACGGGCCGCGGCAGAGATAGCGTGAATGACAGTAGCCCGGGCGTGGATAGCTTGCGGGCCCATCTGCTGCCCGGGCTCGAGCCCGCGGGCGTGCCCCGCGGGTTGGCGGGCACCGCGTTGCCGTTCAATTACAACCGCTTGGATGAACTGAGCGATTGGCTGACGCGCCAGGGGCATCAGATCGCCGCGGTGGTGATGGAGCCGACTCGTTCGGTCGATCCCGATCCCGGATTTTTGACCGGCGTCCGGGAACTCTGCGATCGGCATGGCGTGACGCTCGTGTTCGACGAAATCTCCTCCGGCTGGCGGCTGCACCCGGGCGGGGCGCATTTGAAATACGGCGTGCTGCCCGACATCGCCGTCTTCGCCAAAGCGCTCGGCAACGGCCATCCGATGGCGGCGATCATCGGCCGGCGGCGGCTGATGGACGCGGCACAAGGGACGTTCATCTCGAGTACTTACTGGACCGAAGCCGTCGGCCCGACCGCGGCCCTGGCGACGATCCGCAAACTGCGGAGCCTGAATGTGGTCGAGCATGTCACGCGGATCGGCGAGCGAATGCGTGAACTGTGGCACGATCTCGGCCGGCGCCACGGCCTGCCCACTCAAGCCAGCGGCCATGCGGCGCTGCTGCGTCTGGGTTTTGAACATCCGCAAGCGGCCGCGATCGCGACGCTGCTGAGTGTCCGCATGATCGACCGCGGCTTGTTGGTCGGGGGCGGCTTCTACCCCAGCTATGCCCATCGCGATCAGCACCTCGACGCGTTCACCTCGGCCGCCGACGCCGTCTTTCCCGAACTGGCCCAAGCCCTGGTCGACGGCGATACCCACCAGCGTTTGGCTCGCGCCGGGGTGGAGGTCAAACACACCGGCTTCGGGCGACTAAACTAGCGAAGTCCGCCGATCCGCAACCCGATCGGCGGACTGCCAATTGATGCCGCTGGGCCGTGCGGTTAGCCTGCGGCGATCCCCACACCGAAATGGGCTTGCGTTTCCCGCACCGCTGCCCGCACCCGCTGCGAACTTTTCCCGCCTCCTCCCTCCGCCTCGAGAGTGCTTCATGGCCGCCGCGACACCTGAACCTTACACCCCAACCGAAACCGGCGACTCGGCCGCGGATCGCACCCCGGCGTCGTTCACCGCGGGCCGACTGGCCGTGGCCCTCACGGTCGCGGGACTGTTGGGTTGGGCGATCCTCAGCTTCACGCCAAAGCTTTTCACCATTCCCGAGTCGTTGCGGAGCGTGCAGCCGAACAGTCCCCCGGCGGAGCAGGCAAAGTTGGCCGCAAAGGAAGCAGAGATCCGCCTCGGCAATGGATTGACGCATTTCCTGGTGTTGGGGCTCGCCTTCGGTTTGGTCCCCTTGATTTTGGGACAGGGGGCGAGGGCCGAACTGGCCGGCGCGGCCGGTATCGCCACCGGGCTCGCCGGCGGTGCGGTCGCTTACCTGATCGGGGCACGACTCCGGGACTTGATCGATTCGGGTTACACCTTTCCCCAGTTCGGCGGCCTCGGCGGCGATTTGGGCGAAAGCATTCAAGGCGACGTGTTGGTTTTCGGGCTGGTCGGACTCTGCCTCAGCCTGCCATTGGTCGTCGCCATGCTGATGTTTGGAGGGAAAAACAGCGGCGAACGGGCCTGCATGGCGCCGGTCGCGGGGCTGATGGCCGGTTTGCTGTTCCCGGCCTTGGCATCATTCTTGGTGCCGTCCGAGAGCACGCAAAAGTTTCCGATCCAGCATGTCGGACTGCTAGCGTTATGGCTGGCGGTCCAAGTGCTGCTCAGTTTCCTGTTCATCAGCGCCATCGGCGACAAGAAACAACNNTGGCACCCACCCGCGGCCGCTCAGAACCTCGGCCCCGAGTTGGCGAAACCTCGGCCCCGGGCTGGCGCGATGCCAACCCGGGGCGTGCGTCGTTCGGGAGCAAACCATCTCCGCGGATGGTCCGTCCGCCTCGGTTAGGCCTTGGGGGCCAGTTCCGACTGCAAGCGGACGAGCAGGTCCTTGGTCTTGCGGATCCCTTCGAATTCGCCGAGGTTGCCCCCTTCGTATTCGATGCCGACGTAACCGTTGTAGCCGTGCGACAGGACGATCTTCATCATCCGCCGATAGTCGGTCGAGGTTTCGTTGCCCGACTCGTCGAAGTCATGGCTCTTGGCGCTGACCGCCTTGGCGAACGGCATCAANNCGTGCCGCAGTTGTCCATGGCGACCATCTTCATCACGCCAGCCAACCAGGCCCCGTGGCTGCTCAAGCCGCCGTGGTTTTCGACGAGGACATTCAGCCCCTGCTGCTTGGCGTATTCGCTCAGGCGGCTGAGACCGTCCGCGGCGAGTTTTTGTTGCTCTTCGAAGGTCCCGGAGCTGCCGGCGTTGACGCGAATCGAGTGGCAACCGAGGAACTTGGCCGCATCGAGCCATTTCTTGTGATTCTCGACCGTCTTCTTCCGTTCGGCCTCGCTCGGCGCGCCGATCTGGCCTTCGCCATCGATCATGATCAGCAAGCTCGTCACGCCATGGTCGGCGGCACGCTTCTTCATTTCACCCAAATACGACTCGTCTGTGGCCTTGTCCTTGAAGAACTGGTTCACGTACTCCACCGCGTCGATCCCGAACTCTTCCTTCGAAACCTTGGCGAAGTCGAGGTGGTCGAGTTTCTTGGCGTCGCGGAG
>DITY01000090.1 GCA_002422955.1 Planctomycetaceae bacterium UBA6172 | reverse complement strand
TTCCGCATCTTGTAATAGTCGAGGATGTTGAGGTTACCGGTCCGGAACGCTTCGGCCATCGCTTGCGGAACGGCGGCTTCGGCTTCGACCACCTTCGCGCGACTCTCCTCGATCTTGGCGATCATCTCCTGTTCTTGGGCGGCCGCGTTGGCACGCTTCCCTTCGGAGGCGGCGCGGGCGACCTGCGTATCCGCTTCGGCCTGGTCGGCCTGCAGCCGCGCGCCGATGTTCGCGCCGACGTCGATGTCGGCGATGTCGATCGAAACGATCTCGAACGCCGTCTGTGAATCGAGGCGACGCTTCAGCACCGTCTCGCTGATCACGTTCGGATTTGCCAAGACCGTCTTGTGGCTTTCCGAGCTGCCGATCGCCGTGACGATCCCTTCGCCGACGCGGGCGATGATCGTCTCTTCCGTCGCCCCCCCGATCAATTGCTGCAAGTTCGCCCGCACGGTCACGCGAGCCTTGACCATCAGCTGGATGCCGTCTTTGGCGACCGAGTCGAGCGTCGACTTGGCGGAACCGCGCGGCGGGCAATCGATGACCTTGGGATAGACGCTGGTTTGGACCGATTCCAACACGTCGCGGCCGGCCAAGTCGATGGCGGTCGCTTCGCGGAAGGTCAATGAAATCGTTTTGGCCTTTTTGGCGGCGATCAACGCCCGGATGACCTGCTGGACATTGCCTCCCGCCAAGTCGTGCGCTTCCAAGGCCCGGCTGGTCAGTTCCGGATCGACCAAGCCCGCTTGGGTGGCCATGATCTTGCTGCGAACGATCGACCGCGCGTTGACCTTGCGGAAGGTCATGCCGATCAGATCCCACATGGTGATGTTGGCCCCGGTCAATTGCGACTGGACCCACAGCCCGAAGTAGTTCATGAAGACCAGGCCGACGACCAGGATGAACACCAGGATGATGACCACGGCAATGATCAGCCCGCCACCCCCGAGTTGACCCAAGATGCCGACGTCGGCCAACAAGCCGATGGCTTCTGGACCGACGGTTTCTAGACCGANNGGGGGTTCACTCGAAGTGGTCTCAGGCGATGGGCAGGCGTGTAACGCAAGCCCCGGCGAGTCGTTGGAACATCACGAAGAGATCCGCCCCGGAAGCGATGCGGATTCCGTGCGGCGCTCAGCAAACTCAGTTTAACCGAAGCCGCACGGTTTGTGGGAACTTGCCGATCCGTCCCTGCCGTCGCTCGGCGGGGTCGCTTTTGGTAGCCTATGTTCTGATGGGCGATTCGCCCGCACCGACCGCTGCACCGCACCTGAACCGCAACATGCCCGCTGACCTCCCCGGCAAACGCTCCGCCAAACCGTCGTCCGAGCCGACTGGCAAACGCCCCCCACGACCGCCCCGCCAAGCTGCCGGCCGCAAACGGCCCGCCAAACCGTCCGGCTCCGCGTCAGACGACGAAAATCCCCGCGCCGTCCGCTTGCAGCGTGCCTTGGCGGCCGCTGGCTTCGGCAGCCGCAGGCAGTGTGAAGAGCTGATCACCGAAGGCCGCGTCGAAGTCGATGGGCAAACGGTCGACAAGCTGGGGACGACGGTCGACCCGAGTCACGCCAAGATTTATGTCGACGGCACGCCGCTCAAGCCGCATCGCCTCGTCTATTTCATGGTGAATAAGCCGACCGGCGTGGTCACGACCAATTCCGACCCGCAAGGGCGTCCCCGGGTCATCGACCTGGTGCCGCCCGATGAACGCGTCTTCCCGGTCGGCCGGTTGGACCGCGCCAGCGAAGGCTTGATCCTGCTGACCAATGACGGCGATCTCGCCCAGCGGCTGGCCCACCCGCGATTCGAAGTCCCCAAGGTCTACCGCGTGACGGTCGCCGGGAACGTGACCGCCGAAGCGCTCCGCGAAATGCGCCACGGCATCTATATCTCCGAAGGGCTGGTCCGCGTCGAAGGGGCCAAGGTGCTCAAGGCCAAGTCGAAGTCGACCGAGATGGAGATCACGCTCAAGGAAGGAAAGAATCGCGAGATCCGCCGAATTCTGGCCCGCTTGGGGCATAAGGTGCAAACCCTCAAGCGAATCGCGATGGGATCGCTGCGGATGGGCGAACTGCCGACCGGAGCTTACCGCAAGCTGTCGGTCGAAGAACTGAAGAAGCTCAAACGGACCGGCGAAACGGAACCGGGCGCGGAGACGCCGGACGGGACGACCTCGGCCAAACCTCGCGCTGGCAAGTCCGCCGGTAAACCGTCCCGCAAGCCGGTTCGCGAGCGGGAGCCCGCCGATGACACGCGACCCCGCCCCACAGGTCGGGCGGATGACACGCGGCCACGACCCACCTCGCGGACCGATGATGGGCGGCCCCGGCCCACAGGTCGGACTGACGACACGCGGCCACGACCCACTTCGCGCGCCGATGACGGGCGACCACGACCCACAGGGCGGACGGATGACACTCGGCCACGACCCACCTCGCGTGTCGACGGCAAGCCGACCGCCAGGCCACGGGCACTGCCGGTCGAGAACACCGACGAATCGTTCGGCGGCAAGCGGGAATCCTATCAGCCGCCACCGAGCTTCCTGCCGACCGGCAACCGCGGCGGAGTCGTGATCGGCGGCGACGAACCCGAACGGCGTTCCAAGTCGAACCGCGGCAAAAGTCGGCCGGCCGACGAGAACACACTGGTCATCAGCCCACGACGCAAAGGGAAACAACTGCCACCTCCGCCGGCAGACGAAGCGACGCCGCAGCCGCAATCGCCCCCGGCATCGCGCCCCGCCAAGGGAGCGAAACGCGGCAAACCGGTCGCTCGCGCGGCCCGGCGTGAGGATTCCGCTGACGACGCGCCACCGCGCGCGGGACGACCCGCCGTCCCTGGGAAACGGGTTGGCGGCACCAAACGTGGGGCGCCCGGCAAACGTGGGGCTTCCTCCGATCGATCGACGACGGATCGACCGGCGCCCGGCAAACGCTCCTCAGCCGCCAAGCGTTCAGCTCCAGGAAAACGCCCCGCGACCGGCAAACGTTCGGCCCCGGGCAAACGCTCCGCGGCCGGCAGCCGCCCCGATTTCGGCAAACGTCCCGCTCCCGGCAAACGCCCGGGTGGAGGCCGGAACCGTAAACGCCCAGGAGGCGACGACAACGAATGAGCGCCAGCCCGCACGCGGCGCATTACGCCGACCACATCGCCTGCGTCGAAAGTCGCTTGGAACAAATCGTGGAGGTCGCTCGCGACACCTTCCGGATTCGTATCCCGGCGCCCGACATCGCCGCCCGCGCGATCCCGGGGCAATTCGTGATGATTCGGTTGACCGATCGCAACGCACCGCTGATCGGCCGCGCGCTGGCCATTTGGGATGTGATCGACGACCAGTCCGGAGTACCGCACGCGATCGACTTGGTCTTCGTCAAGAAAGGGGCGCTGACGACCCCTCTGTCCCAAGCGGCTGTCGGCACCGGCGTATCGCTGTGGGGACCGCTAGGCAACGGCTTTTCGAACGAGTCTTGCGATCGCTTGGTGATCGCGGCGGGAGGAGTCGGCCAAACCCCGATGTTGATGCTCGCCCGCGCGGCGCTCGGCCAGCGAAACTACGGCGAACCGCAGGCTTCGCAAGCATCGCCCCGCGGCGAGAACGGCTGGGCCAAATCGGTGCGGATCGTTTACGGCGCCCGGACCGCCGATCTGTTGGCCGGGGTCGATGACTTTCGCGCCGCGGGCCTCGACGTGCGACTCTGCACCGATGACGGTTCGGTGGGGGAGCAGGGTTACGTCCCCGATCAGCTTTTTCTGGGGCTCGATGAGGAGCTGAGTCGTGATCCGGCGCAGCGAATCCGCGTCGTGACCTGCGGGCCAGAGATCATGATGCGAAAGGTCGCTGAAGGTTGCCAGGCTCGCGGGATTCCCTGTGAAGTGTCGATGGAGACTCCCATGGCTTGTGGGATCGGGATCTGCTTCTCCTGCGTCGCCATGGTCCGCGAAACGGCTGGCGAGCCCTGGGATTACAAGCGAACCTGCGTCGAAGGCCCGGTGTTCGATGGCACCCGGATCGTCTGGTAGCCCGGTTGGCGTAGCGTTGTGGCGACCTAGCGATGCAGCCTACCGCTCACTCATTCCCGTCGCCCGTGGGTTCGGCCGGGCCGGGCGAATCGCCGGCCCCTGTGGGCTTGCCGCGCCAGGTCGGACGCTTGCGGCGGGCGTTGCGATGGTGTGGGTTGATCAGGTGCGGCGTGTCGCGGGCCTCCAACTTCTTTCCCATCGGGCGATCGGTCAGCCGCACCACGTTGGCCCGCAACTTATTCTCGCGGGCCCGGAACTCTTCGTCGATTTCGAACTCGACGTACGCACCGGCGAACGGCTTGCGGACCACTCCACGCAATTCACCCTGCCAGACCGAGTGGTGAAAGAAGACGTTCTCGCGAAAGTCCTCGGCTTCGATGAAGCCATACTTTTCGTCCGGCTCCATGTACTTGATCACCCCCAAGCGTCGCCGCTGGATGTGGAACGGCTTGGGGGTCTCACGATGATCAGGCTTCACGGCGTGGCTGACTTGGCAAAAGCGAACGGGCAGGATTGGACAGACCGCTCAATTTAGCTCAGTCAACCCGTTCGTGTCACGGGCGCCGAGCCAGAAAGCGACCGAAGAGCCGGTAGCCCGCCGCAGCAGCTGTGGCCACAGGTCGACGTGAGTCGGCAGGACCAACTCGGGAGTCGCCGGCAAAACATGCCAAAGGCCGGCCGCGATTTCCCCCGCCAATTGATCGGCGGTCCAAGCCGCGTGGCCGATGATCAGTCGCACGTCGCCCGAAGTCTGCTTGACCAGCTTTTCCAAATGCTCCCGCTGGGCCGCGACGTAGATCCCGGCCCCCGCTTCGGCATCGGCCAAATCCCGCGAACCGTGCAGCGCGATGATCGGACCCGATACCGGGCCGCCAAAGTGCACCATGCTGACGTGGACGGGCAACACGGCCGGAACTTGAGGCTCGGGAAGGATCAGTTCCTGCTCGTCATCCGAATCTTGCTCCGGATCGAACACTTCCGGTTCGTAACTCTCTTCCGGCTCCGCGGTCGGCATCCCCTTGGGAAAGCGGGCGGTCGCCGGTCGGCTCGATTTCAAACCGGTCGGCGACGGATCTTCATCCACCTCGGCGGCCGCCTGTTGCCGCTCCTGTTCTTTCGCCTGGGCCGCCATCCAGTCCAACAAACCCTGCGGTGGAGTGGCAACCGGGCGATTCAACACCATGCCGATCGCGCCGTTTTCGTCATGCTGCACCACCAAACAAACTGAGCGGCTGAATAGCGATTCAGGCAAAACGGTGGAGGCAATCATCAGCTTTCCAACCAAAGACTCAGTCATCGGCAACGTTTTCATAACCTCAGAAGTAGGATCGATCCCATCAGCCTCCGTTCGCGGCCCGCTGACCGCACTCGCCACAATTCGCAACTGAGTACGGCCCAAACCGCACGATCAAATTCGTACGACCGCGGGGAAGTCGCTGCCACCTTGACAGTTTCTTCACGAAGGTGATCTTCAATAAGGCAATTCTTGCGCCAAGTCGGCCGCGGCCAACCCTCAAAATGGGGTGGCAGGCACCGAATTTGGCGAACTCTGGACCCCCCGAAAGGTTTTGACCGATGACGTTCGACCAGATGCGGATTTCTTACACGATGGCGGGGTTGTCCGAGTCGGATCTGGACGCGGACCCGTTCAAACAGTTCGTCCACTGGTTCCACAACGCCAACGCCGACGACAAACCGGAGTGGCTGGAGATCAACGCGATGACGCTCGCGACCGCGGATTCCGCCGGGCGGGTAACTAGCCGGATCGTGTTGTTGAAGGGGGTCGAGGAGGGCCGGTTCCTGTTCTTCACGAACTACCTGTCGGAAAAGGGCCTGCAGATGGAAGCCAACCCGCAGGTCTCGCTCTGTTTTTTCTGGCCGCATCTGCAGCGCCAAGTCCGCATCGTCGGCCGGGTGACCAAGACCTCGCGCGAAGCCTCGGTCGCCTACTTCGCCACCCGCCCGCGTGGCAGCCGACTGGGGGCGAACGTCAGCAGCCAGTCGCAAGCGGTCCCCGACCGCAAGGTTCTGGAGCAGGCGTTGAGCGATTGGGACCAGCGTTATTCCGACCACGACGACATCCCCTGCCCCGAGCATTGGGGCGGTTACGCGGTGCGGCCGGATGAGATCGAGTTCTGGCAGGGCCGGGAAAGCCGCTTGCACGACCGCCTGGTCTATCACCGCGACGGCGACGCCTGGCGGATCGTCCGCCTCGCCCCCTGANNCGGGCGTTGGCAGGGTCAGGCAGCTTGCGCGTCGGCCGTGTTAGTGATTCCCGTACTTCTCGGCGAAGGCCATGACGACGGCATGTAAGCGTGCGTCCAACAGTCCGAGGGCGAACTTGCGGACGTGTTCCGGGACGGAACCGTAATGCGCCTCGGCAATGCCCCCGGCGATGCAGGCCATGGTATCGGCATCCCCTCCCAACGAGATCGCGTTGCGGACCGCGTCTTCGTAGTCGGTGGATTCGAGGAATGCGATGATCGACTGCGGGACCGACCCTTGGCACGAAACGTCAAACTCGTAATCGCCCCGAATATCGTCTAACCGCTCGCTCAAGTCGTAGGCGAACTGTGATTCCAGATGCTTCCGGATGTCGGTTTTTTCGTAACCTTTCCGCGCCAACAGGATCGCGACGGCGGTTGCCTGAGCGCCTCGGATGCCCTCCGGGTGACTGTGCGTCACCTCAGCGGTCATCCGTGCCTGCGCCATCACTTCGTCGAGCGAATCGAAGGCGAAGCCGATGGGACTGACCCGCATCGCCGAACCGTTTCCCCAACTGTGATAGGGCTCACGGCGTCGCTCCAC
>DITY01000154.1:998-7126 GCA_002422955.1 Planctomycetaceae bacterium UBA6172 | reverse complement strand
TGATCCCCCATGATCATCACCTTGGGGATACCGCCCCTTACCGACGCCAAGCGTTTGTCGACTACATCAACCTCAGCCGCGATCTCACGGTGGGCCGCGTCCGACTCGCGCTGGCTCCGCCGGATCAATTTCCGCTCCTCATCGCCACGGGCATCCGGCGGCATCCGCAGCGCCGCCGCCAGCGATTCCTGCCGAGCCTCGCCGAGCGTCGGCTGAGGCATCTCGGTGATTGCCAGCCGCAACCGACCGATGTTGTGCTGCGCGTGCGGCGATTCATGCCGCAGGGTGATCACCCATTCCTCGCCATCGATCACGTCGCTGGGAGCCGAGAACCTCAGCACCGCTTGATGATCGCGATCGATCGGCTTCCCTTCATAGACCGCCCATCCGGTGCTGGGATCGTTGTCCCAAACTCCGCCGATGCCAAAGCCCCCCTGCTCGAAGGACGCTTCACCCGACGCGATCTCGATCTTTCGCGGCTCCGCCCCCGGACGCCGCACTACGATTTCCAGCCCGGTCAAGACGAAGTTGCCGCTGTCCGATCGGGCCAAACCGCCCGCCGTCATCGACTCATGTCGCAGCGCTTCCAAGCGAATCCCCGTCGCCCGCATCGGCCCCGGACGATAAGTCAATCGGTAACTGTCTTGTGCCGGATTGGCTCCGGAGCTGAGCAGTGAACCGTCCTCCAGCAGCGTGAAGTCTTGTCCCTCCGCGGCATAGGCCGTCGGCAGCAGCGGCTTCCAGGCACCGGGCTGATCGAGTTTGGCGAGCCATTCCTGTTCCCAGGCGGGCTGCTCTGCTTCCAGGGCCTTGCTGCGTTCCGCCAATCGTTCCCGCACCGCGGCCAATTCCTGCTGCAAGCGATCGATTTCCAGCCGCTGGCTTTCGGCCGGCACTTCCAACACCGGTGGTGTCTGGGGATTGCCTCCACCGCCGTTGATCGGGGTCTGGTTGAAGAACGCGAATAGGCTGTAGTAATCGGCCTGGGTCAGCGGGTCGAACTTGTGGTCATGGCAGCGACAGCAATTGAGCGTCAGTCCCAGCCAGACCGTCCCCAGCGTTTCGGTCATGTCGAAGACGTATTCGATCCGATTTTCCTCGGCGATCCGGCCACCTTCGCCGTTGATCATGTGATTGCGAAAGAACCCGCTCGCCAANNCGCCGGCGACCTGCCACAGCGTGAACTGATCAAACGGAAGGTTGCGATTGAAGGCGTCGACGACCCAGTCCCGCCACGGCCACATCGTCCGCTCGCCATCCCCTTGGTAGCCGTTGGAATCGGCGTAGCGAGCGGCGTCGAGCCAATCCCAAGCCATCCGTTCGCCAAATGCCGGTGACTGCAACAACCGCTCGACGGCCCGTTCATAAGCTTCCTTGGACGGATCGGCCAAGAACGCATCGAGATCCTCCAGCGTCGGTGGCAGGCCGGTCAGATCGAGCGTCACCCGCCGCAACCGGGCTTCCGGCGACGCGGGCTCGGAGCCTTCGATCCCTTCCGCGGCCCAAACCGCCCGCGCGAACCGATCGATCGCCCCGCTGGCCTGCTCCTCCGCGCCCCCCGGCAACTCGGGACGGACCAACGGTGAGAACGCCCAATGTTCCTGCCACGGGGCCCCTTGATCTATCCACCGTCCCAGCGATTCGATTTGCGCCGGCGTCAAACGACGATTCGAATCGGGAGGCGGCATCAGCTCCGCGGGATCCGAACTGATCAGCCTGCGGAACAGCTCGCTGGCATGGCGATCGCCGGCCGTGATCATCGTCGCCGCGCCGTCGGGGGTATCGAGCCGCAGGTCGGCCTGCCGAACGCCCGCGTCGGGACCGTGGCAATGGAAACACTGTTCCGACAGGATCGGGCGGATCTCCCGAGCGAAATCGACCGGCGTTTCGGCGCGAGCATCAGCGGCCGTCACGATGCAGGCGACAAACCAAACGCAGCCGACAGCCAAGAGCACGGAAAACGGAGGGCGGTTACGAGGAGCCGAGGCAACCATTCAAAGACCTGGAGGAGGGATAGGCGGGATGCCTCTAGGATACCTCAAACCGTGTCAGAATTCAGTCGCAGTTATCCAGCAGCCAATCGGAAGCGTTCCAACCCGCCACACCCATGAGCGGCATTGGCGCTAGCCGCCGGTCCGTCCACATGAAACTGGCGGGTTACGCCTTGCTGTCCCTCGCCGTACAACCCCGGGATTCATCGCGATTCTGTTTCAAACTATCGATGTTCAGTCAGGCTGACGCTCGTCGAAGTCGCGATATCTGCTTGCTCAAGATCGCGTTCGTTGCCAAGCGGCGCGCTTCTTGCCACTCACCGCTTTGCCGAAGCCCCTGCGGCGTCCAAAGATTCGCATTCTCTTCGCCGCTCATCTTGTCCAAGTGGTTATTCAAGAGGTTCAATGAAGTAAGCTCGTCTCGCCCCATCTGATCACTCGCGAAAGCTTCGTTGACGATCCGAAAACTGTCGTCCATCGCCAACGCGAGTTCGTCGACTGCGTTTGCATCACCCATTGCTTCCAGCAGTTTCAGCTGATCCTCTCCAGGAAGTGAAAGATTGAGGACCGCCTCCCAAAGGTCCGCCACTTGAGTTTCGACGCTTCTTTCAATAGCCATCTCTGAATTCCTACATGGACCCACCGGGGATAATCCCGGATTTGAAATCGTGTCCGTTTACTCGCCAATACGGCGACGGACCGTGGTGACCACCGCCAGGATGCCACCGCAGCATACGACCTGTCGGATTGCCAGCGGCGTTGTACTCCCGCAACACCCATCCCCCACCCTTATGGGCACCCTTCCCCAGGGCTTCGATCGACCAACCTGGAGACTTTTCCAGGATTCCTTGGACATCAGCGGGCGTTTTGCCCGCAAGCAGCCGAGGGTTGGCCAAAACATCGTCAACCGTGCTCAGGTATTTGCCAACCGGAATCAGCGCACCACCTCTTGCGTCTACTGGGCGGCGTGGCCACTGGTCCACGTCTACCCCGTGACCGTCATTTTACCAGCTTTTTGAAAAGCCGGGCGGTGATTTTTAACCTCATCGAGTCGCCCGCGCATAAGCGCGCGGCATTCGACCAACCTGAAAATATCTCATCCGGGCACGCGCGTCCGAGCAGAACCGAATCGGAGAGTGTGGCGTTGGCAGCCGATCAAGGCGATCCGAACAACCAGAGGAGATCGCCGATCGCGGAGAGCAGGTCGGGTGTGGTCAGTACCGCATCGGCAAGCCTGCTGCTCGGCTCTCGGTGTTGCGCCGAAAGTTCGTCGATGGTCTGGCCACCAACGAATACGCCGCGGCATTCGATGCACATCGCATACTCGCCGCGGCTCGTTTCTTTCACCGCAAAGGTCCGTTTAACGCATCGAGGACATCGGAGTGCCGAGAGATGGGTTCTGTCGACCTCACGAGGCGCAACGGCTCGTGTTCCGGCGAGCGATTCCAATTCGCCCGCGTCCAGCCATACGCCGTGGCAGATCGAGCAGGTATCGATCTCGATCCCCCGCTCGACGACCACACGCATCGCGACATAACAAACAGGGCATTGAATCACCACGGTCACCCTCTGCTGGTCCCTTGGCATGCCGCCAAGGCAATGATGGCCATCTCGACCACCGAGCTGGAAGCACGCCGACATCATAGACGAACTTCATCCCCAACCGATCGCGTTATGCCGCGTTTGCATCAGCCGCATTTGGCGATTGTGCCGCGGTTGTACCAACGGCACACGCGGTGCCAGCCCAGAAAGAAATCTCCGCTGATTGGCCTTCGCTGCGGCCAACCTTCTCGTTCAACCGTAGCGCAGAGTAAACTGCGTTAGCCCAATTTTGATCGAGACAGGGGCGAACGCGCCTACACGACTAGCTTGGGGTCATGCCGCGGCGTCGACCGCATCCGACGCAGATTGTGAAATCCCGGATGAATCCGTCCGTTGCAGCGGAACGTCTCGATGCAACGGAAGACGCTTCGTTGCGAATGCCGGATATCGGAACATGCCGCGAAATCCTCCGATCCTTCGTCCGCGACTAGCTGACGTCTTCCGGAACCACCATCCGGGCGGCAAAACTTTTCCTCGTAAAAAACAAGCGTTGATCCGTCAGATCAGACCGATCGGTCGCAGGACATTGGGGACCTTGGCATGACACCACATCGGTTGCGTTGTTGGATACTGGCGATCGGCGCGCTACTGACAGCGGCGATGAGCCATGCGCAATTCTTGGACGCGGAACTGCAACGAACACCGCTTGCGGAATTGGTCGCGGGGGCACGGCAACTGGGTGATGCGGCGCGCGGGGCAATCGCCTTTCATCAGCCCAGCATGGCTTGCGGGAAATGCCACCTGGTGGGCAGCGATAACACGCTGGCTCTCGGCCCAGACTTATCAGCCTTGGGCCCGGACGTCAGCGACGAATCGATCGTCGAATCGGTGCTATACCCGTCCAAAGTCATCAGCAAGGGCTTTGAGTCCGTCTCGGTCCTGAAGGTTGACGGACAAGTGATCTCGGCTCTGTTGGTTGAACAGACCCCGGAAAAGCTGGTGCTCCGCGACGTGGCGCGCGCAGGGGAATTGGTTTCGATTCCGAGCGAGGACATTGAGCAGGTCAAGAAAGGCGAACTCTCGATCATGCCGGCCGGACAAATGAATCAGTTGACCAGTCGCCAGCAATTTTTCGACTTGATTCGCTATCTGATCGAAATCCGCGACGGGGGGGCTGAAAGGGCCCGACAGCTTCAACCATCCGCCTCGTTACTCCTCGCTACCATTCCCGAGTACGAAAGCCATTTGGATCATGCCGGATTGATCGGGACCTGGAACGACGAAGCGTTCCAACGCGGCGAGGCCATCTATCAACGAGTCTGCGCAAACTGTCACGGCACGCACGAGCAAGCTGGATCACTGCCGACGTCGTTACGATTCGCCGATGGCAAATTTAAGAACGGCAGTGATCCGATCTCGCTGTACCGCACCCTGACGCACGGCTTCGGTCAAATGGCACCGCAGTCATGGATGGTCCCGTCACAGAAGTACGATGTGATCCATTACATTCGCCGCGCCTATCTCGAAACGGACAATCCGACGCAGTTTGTCGAAGTCGATGCGGATTATCTGGCGAGCCTTCCACAGGGTGACACTTTCGGGCCGGAACCCAGCAACATCGAAGCCTGGTCGGCCATGGATTACGGCCCCAGCCTGACTCACACCTACGAAATTCCAGGCCCCAATCACAACATCGCCTACAAAGGAATTGCGATCCGCGTGGACCCCGGGGCAGGGGGCGTCTCACGCGGCGGGCATTGGATGGTGTTCGATACCGACACGCTCCGCGTGGCCGCCGGTTGGGGTGCCGCGCCGGACGCCAACAACAAGAACCAGTTCATCGATTGGCGATCCATCCAATTCAATGGCGAGCACGGCGTGCATCCCCGAATTGTCGGACAAGTCGCGTTTGCCAATCCCACGGGACCGGGCTGGGGGAATCCCAACGATGGCAGTTTTCGGGACGACCAGCGAGTCCTGGGACGCGACGGTCGACAGTATGGTCCCTTGCCTCGGCCATGGGGGCAATTTCGCGGACTGTACCACCATGACCAACAGGTAATCCTCTCTTACACCGTTGGCTCGAGCGAGATTCTGGAAATGCCGCGTTTGTCGCTTCGCGATGAAGCTGCTCCGGTACTCTTGAGAACCTTCAACATCGGCCCGCGGCAACAAGACCTGATTTTGCAAATCGCCCAGCATCCCGCTGCCGACTCGCTATTGAGTCATTCTTCTCCCGCGGACCAGTCGGCGGTAAGGGTCGCTCCGCCTAGCTCGAATGGTTCCGACGACGATACCCCGCTGCAATTCGATGGTGAGACCTTTGTGGATATCACCGACGCGGTTGCATTCGACATGAACACCAAGGATTTTTCCATCGTCGCCCGGATCAAAACCAAGGCCGATGGAACGATCTTTTCATTGAGTGACGGTGGGGAAAGTTGGATTCCCAACGGTCAAAGTTTCTTTGTTCGCGGGGGTCGGCTGAGCTTTGACATCGGTTGGGTCGGAGCGGTGAATGGAAAGTCGCGGGTGGACGACGGTCATTGGCACCAGGTGGCCATGACTTGGGAGAAGGCGACCAGTCGGGTTCGC
>DITY01000154.1:0-911 GCA_002422955.1 Planctomycetaceae bacterium UBA6172 | reverse complement strand
TGCGTTACAGTCGAATCAACCGAGTTGGAAAGTCCGATAGAAGGGGCCGCGGCACCGCTGGGGGCATGGTCGTTAGCAGGTCAGCTCGGATCACGGATTGTTGATGTGACCGATAAGGGACACGACGGCACGGTCCGCCGTGGCCCGGCGGCCGTTCGTCCCCAGACCGGTCCCTTGCTGGCGGGCTTTGCTCCGCGCGACCTTCAAGCTCAGTGGTCATTGGAAGACGGTAACTTGCGGCTACGCATCCCGGCTGGCGATCAACCGCTGAAGTTTACGGTCTGGATTCCGTCGACGAAGGAGGGCAATCCCGACGCCCCGAACTCACCCGCGACCGAAGCACAGCCATTTGAGGTGCCATCGATCCCCGATGCGGCGTTGGATCTCACGACCTTGACTCAAGGCGGACCGCCGCGTTGGTCGCAAACCATCACAACTCAAGCCAACCTCGGAGCCGATGATGGGCCGTTTGCAACGGATATGCTCACGGCTCCGGAATCGAATCCGTGGTTGGCTTTGACACGATTCACGGGCTTGGACATCTATCCGGACGGTCGGATCGCAGTTTGCACTTGGGATGGCGACGTGTGGATCGTGAAGTCGAGACCGGACGGAGGCAAGACTTTGCTTGATTGGCAGCGAATCGCTTCCGGCCTATTTCAGCCGCTGGGGTTGAAGATCGTCAAGGACAAGATTCACGTGATCTGTCGGGATCAGTTGACGGTGCTGCACGATTTGAACGGCGACGGCGAGATCGATTTTTACCAGTGTTTGAACAACGATCATCAAGTCACCGAGCACTTTCATGAGTTTGCGATGGGTTTGCAGACGGACGCGACGGGTAACTTCTACTATGCCAAATCGGGCTGTCATGGCAAAGCGGCCGTGGTCCCCCATCACGGCACGTTGCT
>DITY01000323.1 GCA_002422955.1 Planctomycetaceae bacterium UBA6172 | reverse complement strand
CTGGCCTTCGCGAGCAGCGGTTTTGATACCGACGGCAGCCCCGCGGTGAGATTCAAGCTGAATGATTCCGGTTCGGGCCGCTTTCTGGCGCTGACCACGAACAACGCCCCCGACGGTCAGCACCAGCGGCAACTCGGAATCGTGCTCGACGAGATCCTGCTTTCGGCCCCCGCGATCCGATCGCCGATCTCGGGCGATGGCCAGATCACCGGCAATTTCACCAGTGACGAAGTGGCGCAGTTGGTCCAGATCCTGGAAGCCGGCCAATTGCCAGCCGCGCTGACCAAGGCACCGATCGCCGAAAACCAAATCGACGCGACGCTCGGTGCGGACACGATCCGCAAGGGCGTCTTCGCGATCGGCTTGTCGCTGATGCTGGTGCTGGTCTTCATGCTGTTTTACTACCGGTTCAGCGGCATCAATGCCTGCATCGCGTTGCTGATGAACCTCTTGATGACCCTCGCGGTCATGATCCTGATCAACCAGCCGATGACCCTGCCCGGCCTCGCCGGGTTGGTGTTGACCGTCGGCATGTCAGTCGATGCGAACATCTTGATCTTCGAGCGGATCCGCGAAGAGCTGAAGAAGGGGGCCGCGGCGAGGATGGCGATCCGCAACGGATTCGCCCGTGCCACCACGACCATCGTCGACTCGAACTTGACCACCCTGATCACCGCGATCGTGCTCTACGCGATCGGCACCGACCAGATCCGCGGCTTTGCCGTGACCTTGATCCTCGGCATTCTGTTCAGCATGTTCACGGCGATCTATGTCTCGCGAACGCTGTTCGATATCGCCGAACGCAAGGGCGTGCTGTCGCTGTCGATGAGTGACACGGTCAACAACCTTCGCTACCGAATGGCGAGCGGCGGCCTGATCGACTTCATGGGCCGCGGCGGACTCGCGATGGCCTTTTCGAGCCTGCTGTTGCTCGGCGGGGTCGTCGCACTCTTCGCCCGCGGAGCGAGCATTTTCGACATCGACTTCGCCGGCGGTTCTTCAGTGACGTTCCGCTTGGAACAACCGGCAACGACCGACGCGGTCCGAGCCGTCGTCGGCAAGAGCCTGCCCGACATCGACGGCCAAAAGATCGACTTCACCGTCAACAACGTCAGCATGCAAACCGCTCCGGGCGGCACCGTCTTCAAGGTCGATTCGTCGATCGAAGATGTCGATACGCTGAAAGAACTGATCGGCCAGGGTTTCGCCGCCGATGGGTCGCTGAACCTGGTCACCTACGAATTGGATATCACCCCAGCCGATCCGCCCGGGCAAAGCCAAATCCTGAGCGGCAACGGTACGATGCTCGTCGTCGCCCGCGCTCAAGACGAAACGCAACCCGAGGCCGCTGCACCCGAAACGCCTGAGGAACCGGCACCGGCACCAGCAACCGACGAACCAGCCGCACCTTCGGCGACTGACGAACCAGCCGCGCCTCCGGCTACCGACGCGCCAGCAGCGACCGACGCGCCAGCAACTGCTGACGCTCCTGGTGCTGCGACCGACGCGGCACCGGCAGCTACGGAAGCAGCGATCGCACCGGCCCCGGAAGTGATCAGTCGGGCTAAGGTGACCTTGGGAATCGGTGGCGACCTGGCCGATACGGCGAAGATCAATTCCAAAACGCTCCTGGCCGGCATCGCGCGGGCCGCCGAGGCATCCGGCGTATCGCTCGACTTGCTCGGCGTGGAACTGATCCCTGGCGGTGAGGGGTCTGACCAGTGGAGCCCTGACAGCGATTTGCGTTTTAGCGAATGGGAGATCGGGCTACCGCTCGAGTTCGGCCCTGCCGACGAAGTCATGTTGAGCCTGCAACAGATCTTGGGGGCCGATCCGATTTGGATCAGCAGCAGCAGTGTCGGCAGCCGGGTCGCCGATGACATGGTCAGCCGAGCGCTCGTCGCGCTCATCGCCAGCCTGCTCTGCATCATCGGCTACATCTGGTTCCGGTTTCACCGAATTTTTTATGGACTGGCCGCTGTCGCAGCGCTCATCCATGACGTCGTGGTCACCCTGGGAGCGATCGCGGTCAGCTACTGGTTGGCCGGGGCGTTTGGTTTCCTGCAGATCGAACCGTTCAAGATCAGCCTGACGGTCCTCGCCGCGCTGTTGACCGTGGTCGGCTATTCGCTCAACGACACGATCGTGGTCTTCGACCGAATTCGCGAGGTCAAAGGCAAAAGTCCCCGACTGACGGGCGATATGATCAACAACAGCATCAGCTCCACGCTCAGCCGAACGCTGTTGACTTCCGCCACCACCCTAATGGTCGTCCTGCTGCTGTACTTCTTCGGTGGCGAAGGGATTCACGCCTTCTCGTTCTGCCTGGTGGTCGGCGTGATGGTGGGGACCTATAGCTCGGTCTTTGTCGCCAGCCCGATCCTGCTGTGGCTGATCAATCGATATCAGCCCGAAGGTCGCGGCTGATCCCTCGACATTCGAAACGAATTCCCTGAGCCAAGATCGCGGCGATTCGCGATCTTGGCTATTGCTTTGATGGCCAAGCGTTCGCCGCTGGCAATGGCGGCCCCCGGGTGTTAGGGTGAGTGGCAGATTGGCCGCCATTGGACCTCGAACAACCCGGAACCTTCCGCCATGCGCCCCACAAGCTCACCGCAAATCAGGTTTTGCCTCATCTTTCTGGCCGCGTTGGCCTGGTCAGGCGGGTCTCGATCGCCTGCTGCCGATCCCGCCCCAGACACCGCGCGCAAACCGCCGAACGTCGTCTTCTTATTTTCGGACGATCATGCGTTGCAGGCGATCGGTGCCTACGGCTCGAAGATCAACCAGACGCCACGTTTGGACCAACTCGCCAAGCAGGGCATGATTTTTGACCGCTCGTTTTGCGCCAATTCGATCTGCGGACCGTCGCGAGCCTGCATCCTGACAGGGAAACACAGTCACCTGAACGGCTTCATGCGGAACGGTGACACCTTTGACGGCTCGCAACTGACGTTGCCGAAATTGCTCCAGCAGGCCGGTTACCAAACCGCGATGATCGGCAAGTGGCATTTGGAAAGCGCGCCGACCGGATTCGATCACTGGGAAGTCTTGCCGGGGCAGGGGAATTACTACAACCCGGTGTTCCTCCAACAGGACGGGTCACGCAAACAATACGAAGGCTACTGCACCGATTTGGTCGGCGATTTCTCCATCGAATGGCTCAAGCAGCGCGACCCGAATCGGCCATTCTTCTTGATGAGCCAGCACAAGGCACCGCACCGCAACTGGACGCCGCACCCTCGACATTTCGGCAAGTACAAATTGGGGACGATCCCCGAACCGGACACGCTCTTCGACGATTACGCCGACCGCAGCGCGTTGTTGAAGGAAAACGAAATGTCGATCCAGAAACATTTCAGCTGGTCGCATGACATGAAACTGCGGGGCGAAAACCTTTATCCCCAACACTTCGTCTCCGGCATGAACGACGGGGAATACGCGCGGATGACCGCCGAGCAGAAACGGGAATGGGACGCCTACTACGAGCCCGAGAATCAAGCCTTTCTCGCGGCGATGAAAGCTGGCGAACTGTCCGAGCAAGAGATCACTCGGTGGAAGTACCAGCGATACATGCACGATTATCTCGGCTGCGTCGCGGCGGTCGACGAGAACGTCGGCAGGGTCTTGGATTATCTCGA
>DITY01000097.1 GCA_002422955.1 Planctomycetaceae bacterium UBA6172 | reverse complement strand
TACGCCTGGCGGTCGGCCGCGATCCGATCGATGTTGCTCGAAGCGATCCCCTCGCCCCAGCTGCTGTTGCTGTTTCCATCTTCAAACGTCCACATTCCCAGCCCCTGGGTAATTTCCCTTGAAACTCGCAATCTTGTCCTGCAGTCCGAAATGCTACAGCACCCGGCGCTTGCTCGAAGCGGCGACGCAGCGTGGCTATCTGGCCAAGGTTTTTGACACGCTCAGGTTCTCGATCGACTTGGAAGCCGGCACGCCGAATTTGTATTACCGGGGGCGGATGTTCGACGGCTTCGACGCCGCGCTGCCGCGGATCGGAGCTTCGATCACCTACTTCGGCACCGCCGTCGTCCGGCAATTCGAACAGATGGACGTGTTCACCGCCAACAGTTCCACCGGGATCGGCAATTCACGCGACAAGTTACGGTGCATGCAGATCCTCAGCCGGCACCAGATCGGCATGCCGCAGACGACCTTCGTCCGCAACCGATCGGACGTCTTGCCCGCGATCGAGCGCGTCGGCGGGGCGCCGGTGATCATCAAGCTGCTGGAGGGGACGCAAGGGGTCGGCGTGATCCTGGCCGACAGCGTCAAGGTCGCCGAAGCGATCATCGAAACGCTGCATAGCACGCGGCAAAATGTGCTGGTGCAGAAGTTCGTGTCGGAAAGCCGCGGTCGCGACGTCCGTGCGTTCGTCATCGGCGACCGCGTCGTGGCCGCAATGCGGCGGATCGCGCAGGGCCAGGAGTTCCGCAGCAACGTGCATCGTGGCGGCAAGACCGAAGCGATCGAATTGGACGACGCCTACAAAGATGCCGCCGTGAAAAGCGCCCAGATCATGGGCCTGCGAGTCGCCGGCGTCGACATGCTGGAAGCCAGCGACGGCCCGCAGGTGATGGAAGTCAACTCGTCGCCGGGGCTGGAAGGGATCGAACAGGCGACCCGCTTGGATATCGCCGGCGCGATCATCGATTACCTCGCCGCCCAAGTCGACTTCCCCGAAATCGATATCCGTCAACGCCTGACCGTCAGCCGTGGTTATGGCGTCGCGGAAATTTCGATCCCGGCCGGCAGCGATTTCGTCGGCAAATCGATCGACGACGCGGGGCTCGCGGAACTCGACATCAACGTGCTGACGCTCTACCGCGGGACGACCGTGATTCCCAACCCGCGGCTGAAACGGGCGCTGGAACCGGGCGACCGACTGCTCTGTTTCGGCAATTTGGAGGCGATGCGGAACATGATCCCCAGCAAAACTCGCCGCAAACGCCGTCCCAAGCTCAAAAGCCTTCCCGATATCGCCAATCTGCCCAGCTGACGCGGGGCTGGCGTGCCTCGGGTTGGCCAGCGGTTAGAATGAAGAGGCGTTACCGCCCGGCCTTGGCCGTCGCACCTCCCAGTTCCATCAATAGCAACATGGCCACCCTTTCCGCCGCAACTTCCCTCGGTAGCGGGTCGATTCGCAGCTCGCGCCGTCGCGGGGCTGGGGTTGCCCCGCAAGCGTCGCTCACGCCGCGCAGGCGACTGGGCAATTGGGTGCTCGTGAGCTTTCTTTTCGCAAGTGTCCAGATCGGACTGCTGCGAAGTCATCATCCGGCTATCGCTCAGGAACTGGCAGCGTTCCAGAACCCGGCCGTCGCTCAGGACCCGCAAGTGCGGCCCGCACCGGTAGCGGACGTGGCCTCGCCGCGGATCGGCTGGAGCGTCACCGTGTCGCTGCCGCTGACCGCGGACGCTGTGGACGATGTGATCGCCCGACTCAACGGACTGCTCGGCCTGTCGGCGAAAGCATCCGCTGCGGTCGCCAACGCGCCAGCCGCGACCGAGGGTCGTCGGACGGTGGTATTGAGCTTCGACACCTCGACCGCCGACGGGGCGAGCACGGGGTTCGAGGACGCGTTGCGATTGGCCAGAACCCTGGCGCGGCCCGAGTACCGGACGTTGCGTTTGGTCGCCTTCGTGCCGGGCCAACTTCGCGGCCATGCCGTTCTGCCCGTGTTGGGTTGCGACAGCCTGATCGTCGGTCCCGACGCGACCATCGGCAACGCGACCGCTGCCGAGTCCGGCCGGGATGGCGATGAGACCATGATCGCCGCTTACCGAGCGATCGCCTCCCGCCGCGCCGTTTTCCCCCCCGCGATCGCCGAGTCGTTGGTACGTCCTTCAGTCGAGTTGGTGCAAGCGACGACGCTCGATGGCAACCGTCGCTTCGTCTCGGGTGAGGAACTGCAGACCCTTCGCCGCGACGGTGGCGGCTGGCGTGAAGATGTCTGGGCGACGGCGGGCGAGCCGTTGATCCTGCCGGCGCGACGACTCCAAGACGCCCGCATCGCGAGCGATCTAGTCCAGTCGCTCGATGCCGTCCGCGGGTCGCTCGATCTGGCGGAATTGCGCGGAATCGACGACAGGATGGTGCAGGACCGACCGATCGGAGTGCTGCTCGACGTCAAAGGGGCGATTAGCATCGACCGGGTCCGCCGCTGGGAATTGAACCTGATCAACGCGGCCGACCGGGGCGAGATCAACATGGTGTTGGTCACGCTCGACAGCCCCGGAGGCAACCTGGGGGCCAGCGTGCAATTGGCCGGAACGCTCGCCAGCACCGTTCCGCCGCTTCGCCAGGCCGCCGGTTACGTAGCGGGGCGGACTTTGGCCGACGCCTCGATCATCGCCTTAGCTTGCCGCCCCCTGTACCTGCACCCCGACACCGTCCTGGGTGGACCTGGCGGGACCACCATCCGGCTGGCGGAATTGGACGAACTGCAAGCCGCGATCGATCGCATCGCGCGGGATTCGTCCCGTCCCGCGGCGTTGATCCGCGGCCTGCTCGATCCCGAATTGACGATTTATCGCTACACCCATCGGCGCACGGGCGAGGTCCGCTATGCGACCGAGCAGGATGTGGCCGACGATGCGGATGCCGAACCAGATGCGTGGCAACAGGGTGAGCTGCTCGACTTGCGCCAGGGCCTTCCCGCGGCCCGAGCGGTCGAACTCGGGTTGGCGGAAGGGCTGGCGTCGTCCTTGGAGGATGCGGCGATTCAAGTCGGTTTGACCGAGCCGCCTCCCCCGCTGGCCGATCGCGGTATTGTCCATTTCGTCGAATGGCTCGGCAGCCTCAGCGGCGTGGCGATCTTCCTGTTGCTGATCGGCTTGCTCACCCTGTCGGTCGAAGCCAGCACGCCCGGGCTAGGCGTCCCAGGCTTTGTCTCGCTGCTCTGCTTCGCGATCTATTTCTGGATCCAGTTTCTCAACGGGACCGCACAGTGGCTGGAGATCCTGGCTTTTGCCCTCGGCGTGGTTTGCATCTTGATCGAAATGGTCGTGCTGCCAGGGTTCGGCATTTTCGGTATCGGTGGGCTCTGCCTGGTGGTGATCGGTCTGGTGCTCACCAGCCAGACATTCGTGATCCCGCGAAACGCTTATCAATACGAGCAGATGACCGCTAACCTGTGGTTGGTGATCGCGGCGGCCGCCGTCGTGATCGCGGGCTTGGCGGCGCTCAAAGTGCTGCTGCCGCAAACCCAGTTGATGCGTGATCTGACGCTCGACGCCCCGGACGATGCGGTCTTGGAGCAATCCGAGCGCTTGGCCGATTTCGGACACCTGCTGGGCCAGACCGGCGTCGCGACGACCCCGCTGATGCCCGCCGGACGCGCCCGCTTCGGCGACGAATTGGTCCAGGTCGTCTCCGACGGAAGCCCCGTATCGGCCGGCCATCCGATCCGCGTGATGCAGGTCCTCGGCAATCGCGTCGTGGTCGTTCCCGACGATCAGGAGTAGCGTGGGATGACGCTGATTCATGCTTGGGGGTTGCTGCTCCTGGCCGTGGTCCTGATGACGCTGGAGTTGTTTTTACCCTCCGGCGGACTGCTCGGGCTCTCCGCCGCCGCCGCGTTCGTCGCCGCCATCGTGATCGGGTTCCTCCACAGCTTCACCACCGGCTGCGCGATCCTGATCCTCGTCGGGCTGGGGGTCCCCGCGTTCATTTGGCTCGGCCTAAAAATCTGGCCCCGAACGCCGTTGGGGCGAAAGATGCTGAACATCGATCACGACCAAGATGCGCTGCGCCGCGAGCAGGAAGAGCAGACCCGGACTCGCTGGGTCGGGAAGCGGGGAAGCGCGACGATGGATCTGCTGCCCAACGGTCGGATCGAAGTGGAAGGCATCTCGCTCGATGTCATCAGCGTCGCCGGGGTGATCGAACGAGGTCAGGCCGTTGAAATCATCAATGTCATCGCCGGCAAAATTCTGGTCCGCCGCTCCGA
>DITY01000219.1 GCA_002422955.1 Planctomycetaceae bacterium UBA6172 | reverse complement strand
CACCTCAGACCCCACAAACGACTTTCATCGGCTCGACGTTCGGTTGCTGCGCCTTCATGGGTTGGGCAGCTTGCTCAGTTGGCGCTGAAAGTCCGAGGCCGAACAGGCAGTTCGGTTTCACCGTCAAGCCTAAACCGGTGCCGCTTGCCGATAGTTCGGCGCGCCGCGCGGGAAATGATTTCGTCCGGTTCGTTTTTCTCCCTTTGTTTATAAGGAATAGGGCAATGATGCGTCCTAAGCGGTTGGGGTTTACGTTGGTTGAACTCTTGGTGGTAATCGCCATCATCGGAGTCATGGTCGGGCTATTGCTGCCCGCGGTTCAGTCGGCGCGCGAAGCGGCGCGGCGAATGCAATGCCAGAACAACATGAAGCAGATTGGCCTGGCGCTGCACAATCACGAGTCGACGTTCAAGAAGTTCCCGGCTGCCGGGCATGGCTATTCGATGTGCGCCAGCTCTGCAGGCGGCGCCGGCGACAAGTTGATCTATGATTCCAACGGGTTTGTAAAGCTGTTGATGTACATCGAACAGCAACCGCTTTATGACCAATTCAATCATAGCCAGGCCTACGCTTTTGTCCCCAATGCGATGCGGAACATGAACGGCGTGTTGGTCGGGGACCCGATGACGAACGGTAACGCGGTGCTGTGCGGCACCGTCGTCTCTACTTTCGTTTGTCCGTCGGATAATACCGGCCCCAAGGATCGCCTGACGGGTGGTCACTACGGCCCCGGAACCGGCTTGCAAGGGGCCGCGACGAACTACGACTTCATCACCAGCGATAACGACTTCAGCATTTGCAACAACTGGAAGACCGCCGGGATCGCTCGGCGGATGTTCGGCGAGAACAGTGTCACCGCTCCCCGTGACGTGATCGACGGCTTGACCAACACGTTCATGGTTGGAGAGACGACCAAGTGGCATGTCAACGGCAACGCCCTCGCGTGGGCCTATCGCGGTTGGGTCATGTCGGGGATCGATCCGGGGACCAGCAACCCCGGTATCAACCTTTGGCACCTGCCGCTGGTTCACCCGACCTGGCAGAACCCGCCCTACGTCCCCGTTCGTGGCCGCACTCGTACTTGGTGGGCCGCCGCCGCCAGCCTCCATCCGGGCGGTTGCAACTTCACCATGGGTGATGCCTCCGTCACCTTCGTGTCGGAATCGACCGACGTCCTGCTGTTGGAGCAACTCTGCCGCATGGGTGACGGAACCGTCGCCCAGCTGCCGCAGTAGTTTTTCTTCCTTCCGATCCGATTCCCGCTCGCCCCCGCACGAGTTGCGGGGGCGGTGCGGGTTGGATCGCGATCGAGACGCCTTTGCGCCAGACGCTGCCCACACCCCACCTCTCCCCAGCAATTGTTCGACCATGAAGATCCAAGTTTTATTCGCCGGCTCGCTCGCCTTACTCCTCTGTGTAGGCTGCAGCCCCAGCGGCCCCGAGCTCGTGCCGGTCACCGGAAAAATCACACTCGACGGCCAACCGCTTGGCCTTAAGAATATCTCCCTCTACCCCGAAACCGGTACGGCAAGCGTCGGTGCCGGCGGAAACTCCAAAGCGGACGGCACGTTCGAATTGATAGCATCCGTTGGCGGCGCCGTCGTCGACATGAAGGGAGCCCAGGTTGGTAAGTACAAAGTCGTCGTCGCGGAACCGATGTTCCCGATCGAAGCCGAGATGGTGGTTCAAGGCGAGAGCTCTGAGCCGGAAGTTGCCATCGGCCTGCCGCAGCCCGTCAAGAAAGGCGAAAAGCTAGCAATTCCCGCGATCTACTCCAACAAAGATTCGACGCCCCTGCGGGCCGATATCCAGCCAGGTGGTACCGTACTGACCCTCGAGCTAACCTCGAAAGGCTAACCACCCCGTTCCCATGAGCTGCGAGCCCTCGCGGCCGCTGTTGCCATTGGGCCGGAGTGACGACTTGTTTCGTACTCGCGTTGCCTCTGGTTGCACGGGAAGCGAGGGCTTACCGAGCCCTAGCGGTTGTGCGAGACCATCGCTGCCTGGGCTCAGGGACACTGCGGCCGTGGGCGCAGGGACACTGAACGGCCGTGCGCTATCGTGCGAGTGCGTGAAACCTGACCGGTCGGCGGATTGCGGACTGGCGGCGGATCGGTGGGGTTGGTAAAATCCGAAAACGAAAGCTGATTTGCCAAGGCAGAACGCTTTCACGGGGCGTGGCGCAGCCTGGCTAGCGCGACTGGTTTGGGACCAGTAGGTCGCAGGTTCGAATCCTGTCGCCCCGATTGTTCGAAAAGCATGACTTCTTTATAGCCGAAACCAGCTTGGTTTCCTGTCGAACGTGCGACAGTGTGGCGTTTTTCGCAAAGCGCAAGACCGTAAATACCGTTTTGAGCTGCAACGGCTGATGTGCTTGGCCTTGGGTTAGCACCCTTCTTTGACAAAGTCCAAGCCAAAGTCCTTGTCGTCTGGCTGGTTTTTTCTGCGCCCCAGGCCTCTTCGACAATTGGCTAGGCCACTGCCGTTCTTCCTGGAGAAGGCGAGAGGCCGAGAACTTCGCGAGTGGGACCGATCAGGTAGCGTCCCACAAAGCCGTCTCCTCCAAGAAATTGTTGGCACAGAGAATTGCTGCCTGGATTGACTCGCCGACACCTTTTACCTGTGCCCTGTACCACGCCTTCCCAGTTCGGCAGTGAATCGACGCGATTACTGGTCGATCGCAAGTTAACGGGGTGAGTAAGCGGGGTGAGTCCCCCGCAATCCTCCCGGGGTGGGTTGCTGCGGGGTGTGCTGCGGGGTGTGTCCCCGACGGTTCTCGTCCCCGACGTTTCTCCGCATCTAAGGTTGCTGCGGGGTGTGTCCCCGACGGT
>DITY01000129.1:3259-5109 GCA_002422955.1 Planctomycetaceae bacterium UBA6172 | reverse complement strand
TGGCTTGGGGGAACATGGCCGGGACGGGCAAGCCACGTTCAGACGCACCAGCGGACCAGCGCTTGGTGATAGAGGTCGATCCCTTGGGCTAGCTGTTCGCGGTGGAGCCATTCGTCGCTGGTGTGGGCTTGCGCGATGTCGCCGGGCCCCCAGACGACGCGGTGCAGCAATTCGTGGTACTCGCCCCCGTCGGTCGCATAGCAAACGGTCCGGGGCGACTGGCAATTGGCGATCTGGCAGAGGGTGCGGACCGCGGGATGATCGGGGGCGACCCAGAGCGGTGGGCCGCCATGTTTGCGAGAGAACGACAGTCCGAGCTGCTCGGCTTTGGACGCGACCGCCGCGACCAACGCGGACGTATCGATTTCGGGCATCGTGCGGAACGACACCCAGGCATCGCTGCGTCCCGGCGTGATGTTGACCGCGGTGCAATGGTCCGAGACGCCGAACGTCCAGGTGACCGTCGGCGGGTCGAAGCGTTCGTCGCGCAGCGCCGGATCGGTTTCGGTCAGTTCATAGAGCCGCAGCAGTTCGACCAGCATCGGCACCATCGCCAGATTGGCGTTCAGCCCTTCGCGTGAGCTGCTGTGCGCCGCCCGACCCAGGCTGCTGATGCGGAAGGCTTCGATCCCCTTGTGGGCATGGACGACCTGGCACCGCGTCGGTTCGCCGATGATCGCGATCGGCTGTTCTTGGACGATGCGGCGATATTCCTGGCTGTGGCTGACCAATCGCTTGGCGCCGATGAAGCCGATTTCCTCGTCCGCGGCGCAGGCGATCCGGATCGGGGCCGTTTGCTCTTGGGGCCGGATGCGGCTGGCGGCGACGATCATGGCCACCAACGACCCCTTCATGTCACAGCTGCCGCGGCCGTAGATGCGTTCGCCCAGGATCATCGGATCGAACGGCCCGCCGGGACCTTGCCAGGCGTAAGCCGGCACGACGTCGGTGTGGGCAAAGTAGGCGACCCCGCACTTTCCCTCGGGTCCGCGATCCGCCAACCGCTCGGGGCTCCATTCGGCGGCACCGAGCGGATAGCGAGTGGCGATCAGGTTCGCTTTGGTAACCCCCGCGGGGTCGACATAGTCATCACGAAACAGTTCGAAACCGAGCCCCTGCAGGATGCCGCCGAGGAAGTCGGTGATGGTGACGTTTTCGCCCGCCGACACCGTGTCGTAACGGAGCAACGCGAGCAGCAAGGCTTCGGGGTCAAGCTGGGAGTTCATGCCGCGTGATTCTCACTCGGAGTCCAACTCGCGAATCGCCGCGACCAGGTCGGCGGGGCGGAGGTCGTCGACCATCTCGGGCATCGCTTCCAATTTCCGCAGTGACTGCTGGCGATACTGCGCATTCGATATCGGCGCGATCGCTTGATAGGCTTCGGCCGCGAGCTCCGTGAGCGGGGCTTCGGTCGGGAGCGCAAAGCGGGCCAGCTTGTGGGCCATCACCAAGGGCAATTCGCCTCGCGGGTATTCCTTGTTTCTGCCGTTGAAGCGGACGATGAATTTTTCCGGCGTGATCTCGACCACGACGATCTGCAGCTGTTCGGTCAGGTTGAAACTTTCGCCCGCTCCCAATCCGCTTAGCCCCTTTTCGATGGCGCCGTGATAATAGGTAGCCATATCGGCCAACCGCTCGAGGCGGGCCGCCGACACCTTTTGTGGCTCGGTTACGGCAGCCGATGCCGCGGCGGCGGCGAGTTCGACCATCGTCGCCCACTCTCCCTTGCCGACCGCTTCGCGAGCGAGTTGCAAGGCCGCTTCCCCGGCTTCGATCAACGACTCGGGCGTGCCATCGGCGGGCGCCATCGGCTCCTCAGTCGGCGCGGCCGGTGTCGTGGGGTCAGGGGT
>DITY01000129.1:0-3230 GCA_002422955.1 Planctomycetaceae bacterium UBA6172 | reverse complement strand
CCCTGGAGCCAGCGGTCGGCTTCGCCCAGTTGTTCGGTGGAGGCACGTGTCCGAACGGCTCGTCGCGGGCCAGGCCGGCGACGGTCAGCTGCCTCTCCGCCGTCCGCTTGCCCTGGGCGCGCCAGGACTGGATCAGGCGTTCCCCCAGCGGCGGCAGTGCCCGATGGCTGTCCCGGATTGCCGGCCGTTCCACCCGTCTGCAGAGTGATCACCATCCCCTGCGGGTTCTTGTAGACGGCGTAGATCAGGCCGCCGACCGCAATCAAGCAGGCGATGGCGAAGAGGAACAAGAACGCGTTGGCCCAGGGAAAACCGGAACCGCGCCGACGCGGGGTGGCCGACCGGCGATCGGCGGGGACGCTGGGGACGAACGGCAGCCCGCCCGTGCCGGACGCGGGCATGGCGACGGTGCCGGAAGTCGCAACCGGAGTCGTGGCGACGTGAGCGAAGGGGCTGGCCGCCGCGGCAGGAAGCCAATCGGCGAGTCCCGGTGTCGGGTCACCAGACGCCGCAACTGCCAGCGGGTCGGGCAGGGAATTGGCGATGGAGCCGATCGGTTGAGGGGGAAGCGGTGCTGGTGGCGGGGTGGCGAGTCGAGGGGCGGTCGGCGAAGGCGTCGCGGCCGAGGGGGGCACAACCGCGCGGCCAGCCCATAGCCGAGGCTTGGTCTCGATCACGGGTGCCGGCGACGGCGTTACCGAAATGTCTGACGAATCGTCCCCCGGCAGGAGCCCCGCCAGCGGATCGACGACCGGTGCGACTGCCGACTCGACCGGGACGGAGGGCACGGCGCTAGACCTGGTGCCAGGCACAGGGCTGGGCGTCGGCCGCGACGTGACCCCCGGCCGCGTGGCGGCTGCGGGTGTCGGCAGCGCTTCGTCGAGCCGCTGCTTAGTCACCGGATCGCTGAGTTGCCCCCGCGCCGCGGTGACCCAAGCCGCGGCCTGGTTCCAAGCTGCCGGATCGGCCTCCGCCTTGGTCTCCTTCAGATGACGAATCGTCGATCGGATGGCGGCGGCGATGGTCTCCGAATCCGATTCGCCCGTCCGCAGCCCGAACACTTGATACGGGTTCGGCCGGTGCAATTCTCCGGGGAGCGACAGCAGCGATTGGGCGGAGGTGAATTGGGACATGGGCAGCGCGTGTCAGTCGAGTGATCGCGAGACCGCAACATTATGAGTCCAACACTCACCGATTGTCAAAGCTGCCCGCCGGGGGACGATGTTTCGGCGGCGGCAAGCCGCTGTCGAGCTTGCGTCGTTGCCACGAACTTGGCCTGCGCCGATGCCGCCAATTTGGCCTGCGCCAGGCTGATCCAGCCGCGAACCCGCGCGACGTCGGGAACTCCGGTTGTGGCCGCGAACCGCTGGCCGCGCGAGCTGAGCAGAAACCGTTCCCAATCCCGCTTCAGCACGGCGGCCGATTCGCGTGCCAGCGCGTGGGGCGAGCGGCGATGGATCGCCATCAGGACGCGGGCTTCGCGAGGATTCATGTCGGGAAAATGCTTGGCGAAGCGAATGGCCCGTTGACGTCTGGCCCGCTGCCGGGCGGCGGCTTGGTCAGGTCGCGACGCTGGCGAATTTTCTCGCCGGTCGGGCGCTGGCAAGTCGGACTTCTGGGGCGGTCGCGCGGCGGGCGGAACGGAACGCGCGGCGATGGGGGCCGGAGTGCTGACGGTCGGCGGATGGCCAGCCGCGACGTCGGGGGCGAGCGACGCCATCGGTTGCCGCGCGGGGATTCGCAGATAGAGCAGCGTCGTCTCGGGCTGCGGGGGAACCCGGGACGCTTGCGAAGCCCGCTCGTCCGAACTCAGCGTTTCCCTGCCCAGGAACCTGCGAAAGATTCGCCACATCGCATCGACTCCGTTCGTGAAGTTTTCAGCAGCATACCGGATTGGGGTGTGTCCGGCCACATTGGATCGGCCGCCGCGGTTCACTCGTCAATCGGTGCGGCAAGTGCTAACCTGCCGAACGCGGCATGTGCCGCATCAATTGCAAAAACCGGCGCAACGAACGCTGAACAGGCGTTGAACAGGCCGTTCATTTTGAGGATCAGGCGACGAAGATGAGTTCATCCGAAAAGGTGCTGCTGAAGTGCTCGCGATTCAGCATCCATGAGGTCGAAATCCCCGATCGCGACGGCGGTTGTCGCACACGCGAAGTGATTCGGCACCCCGGGGCCGTCGTGCTGCTGCCGCTGCTGGAGGGAAACCGGGTCGTGATGATCGAAAACCTCCGCCACTCGGTCGGCGAGACCCTGTTGGAACTCCCCGCGGGGACGATCGACCCGAACGAATCGCCCGAGCAGACCGCCGACCGGGAATTGATCGAGGAGACCGGATTCCGCGCCGCGAAGATCGAGAAGATTCACGAGTTTTATTCCTGTCCCGGGATCTGCGACGAACAGATGCATCTCTACTTGGCCACCGGGTTGACGGCGGGCGAACCCGATCGGGAAGCGACGGAGCAGATCGAAAATCGGATCATCGCGGGCGACGAGATCGCTGGCCTAATCGACCGCGGCCTGATCCGCGACGCGAAGACGCTGGTCGGCCTCTACGCGTTCCTGCGGCGGTATTCGGGCTGACCGCGAGTACCGTGCGGTGCGTTTCGGGAGCGTTCAGCTTCCGATGCCCGTTAGCCACCGACTGGCAAGCGGTTTCCCGTTCGGGGGGCTTTCGCGGCGCGGGGGTCAGCGTTAGTTTGGCGATGGTAGTCGCAGCCGGGTCGTGCCGCGGGTTCACGCAAAGTGAGCCGCGAACGAGACGGTCGCGATGACCGCACAGATAGCAGCAACGCTTGGTGGCATCTTTCGGTTTCTGACCGGGGGATGCGAACAGGGAACTCCGGTGCGATTCCGGGACGGCCCCGCCGCTGTATGTCGCCTCGAGTCGCCCTGGGCAGGGGCGGAGACGCTTGGTGTTCTCCGCCCCCGCCCAGGATGACTCGCAGAATTGCCCCTTCTCACGAAGTGCCATTGCTCGACCTCGGTCGGGTGAGAAGGCTGCGGGCGATTCGGAAGCGATGAGTCAGAAGACCTACCCAGCGTGATGACGAAGATACGCCCTCTCGGGTTGGGGCGATTCGTTGCTGGAACCGAAGTAGGTACACGCGACGGTGAGCCGTTCATCGCGGCCCGTGATTGCCGACAGCGAAACTTTCCACCCGCTCGTCCCGACTTGGTGTCCGCGAGCGGTTCCTTGAGGACATTGCCTTGGTCAAGAATGCGTT